>JAHEIW010000026.1 GCA_024639185.1 Deltaproteobacteria bacterium
ATGGCATGCCCGCTGTAAAATCTGGAGCCAGCGAAGGGATTCGAACCCCCGGCCTACTGATTACAAATCAGTTGCTCTACCAGCTGAGCTACGCTGGCCTAACAACTTAACCGTTTAAAATTATTTTAAATTGATAGATATACGATGAGATGATTTCCCGCACCTAAAACCGTTACTTTTAGATAGAATGAACACAAATAGCAAATGCGTTTAGAGTCTATTATCGAGGTTTATAAATGATTAAACAATAATAAATGGACGTTTTGTTATATTTTTAATTAATTTCTTATTATTTTAATGTTTTTTATGATATTTTAGTTAATGGGGTCAGATGGAATTTAGATCTGAAACCTTAAGCCAGGGGCCTTTAGTTTGATGCCTGATCCTTTTTTCACCCCCCGATGGCTTAAGTTGAAGGCGAGGGTGTCCTTATTTTAAGGTAATTTTAGGTATTCATTCCGCTAAAATTCTGATAACATATCTATATATCAAGGAAACAATGATGAACCGGTCGAATGCTGTTCGCCATGAGATAGCATTCTACGATTAATTCCAGGGTCTTTCAAGCTTTTTCGAATCGAATTTCCAAAAAGTCAGCATCGGGTGACTAACGCCGGTTGTCGCTGACAGCCTTCAGCATTTTTGTCATCGACAACCGGCCGGAGTTAAGTTTTTATAAAAATTGACGATATTGAGTATCAACAATATATAAAAGTTGCTGCTTTTCGTTTTACTAACTTAGAAAATGGTGATATAACAAAAAAAAATTAAAAAATTAGGAATCGAACTGATGAAGAGAGGCTCTTATTTTCTCGCGTGTTGCTTGTGGATATTGATTTCAGGTTGCGGACATTTAATTCAACAGCCATCCGGATCTGCTGGCCATCAACGTCAAAAAACCGATACGACGATTAGCCGCGGTGCGGATTCCGATGGGAGTGCCCGGTTTAATCGCACGCTCAACACCTTTAAGGTTAACGGCTCTACGCTGGATGAGCAAGAGCTGGGATCTTACGAAGAAGGTGAAACCGAGGTTTTGACGAAAAAAAGTGAAAGTGTGTTGGACGAAGCCCTTGACCTTTGTCAGGTATCACAGGAGTTCTGGCAAAACGGTGAACTGGAGAATGCACTTGAGGCGCTGGACCAGGCCTATGCCTTGATCTTGACGGCTGATACATCCGATCACGCCAAACTCATCCAGCAAAAAGAGGACCTGCGCTTTATGATATCAAAGCGCATATTGGAAATATATGCCTCGCGCAATATTGTGGTAAATGGGAGCTATAATGAGATCCCCAGGATTCTGAATAAACATGTCCAACTCGAGATCGATCGATTTACGGTTGGCTCTGAAAGGGAATTCTTTGTCCAATCCTATCAGCGCTCCGGTCGCTACCGCGGGCATATTGTGGCCGCACTCAAGGAAGCCGGACTGCCTGAAGAACTGTCATGGCTGCCGCTTATCGAAAGTGGTTTTAAAGTTAAGGCGCTTTCGAGATCACGGGCATTAGGCTTGTGGCAATTTATTCCATCGACCGGTTACAAGTTTGGTCTCAAAAGAAACAAATTAATCGATGAACGCATGGACCCGGAAAAATCAACCCGGGCCGCCATTGAATATCTTAAGGAGCTTCACGCTATTTTTGGTGATTGGACGACGGTTCTGGCCGCTTACAATTGCGGTGAAGGAAGGGTGCTAAATGTCATTCGGCGCCAGAATCTTAACTACCTGGACAATTTTTGGGATCTTTATGAGCGGCTGCCCCGGGAAACCGCACGCTATGTGCCCCGCTTTCTTGCAACCCTGCATATTTTAGATCAACCGGAAAAATATGGGCTCAACCTCGCAGCCGTGGATATGGCGCCCCAGTATGAAACGGTTACGATTTCAAAACAGGTGCATCTGAAGGATGTTGCCCGTTCGATTGGCATAAGCGCAAACGAGATCTACGAGCTCAATCCTGAATTGCGGTATAAGATCTGCCCGGAGGATGAATATCCACTCAAAGTGCCGCCTTATAAAGGTGAAGCGCTGTTGGCCCAACTGGATAAAATCTCAGTTTCACGTCCCCCGCAACGCGCCTATGTCTATCACCGTGTTCGTCCCGGTCAAACCCTTTCGTTAATCGCCAAGCGCTACCGGACCAGTGTCAGCAAAATTATGCGGGCAAACAATTTGCGCAAATCCAACTATATCGTTGCCGGGCGATTGCTTAAGATACCCAGCAAAGGTTATCGCTATCGTTCACTTAAAACGCCAAAAGCACAACCCAGTCGCCGGATTGTGCATGTGGTCAAAAAGGGCGATTCGCTCTGGACCATCGCCAAAAAATACGGAACGACAACTAAAAAAATTCAACAGCTCAATCAGCTGTCAGCTACCAGTCTGCACAAAGGTCAAAGACTCATCATCTTTGATGGCAAGAAAACGCTTCCAAAAGTTGAGGGTTTAGAGACCTACAAAGTAAGATCAGGAGACAGCCCTTTTTTAATTGCCAGGCGTCACAATATGGCCCTCAACCGCTTTCTTTCAATCAATCAGCTTTGGCCGAGTTCTAAAATTTATCCCGGACAAACGGTTTTCGTTGAATAAGGCATGCATTCCATCAATTACGGCCTTGAAGACAAGGTTTTTGTGGTCACCGGCGGCAGCCGCGGTATCGGATTTGAAATCGCCAGATGCTTGCTCGAGCAAAAGGCCCGGGTGGTGATCTGCGGTCGCAAACAGGATGGCCTCGATCAGGCTGCTGAAAAGCTGGCAGCCGGCAAAAATCTCTTGCCGCTTGCCGCGCATATTGCCAAATCCGAGGCGGTTGACATATTATTCGATCAAACTTTGCAGCGGTTCGGCCAGCTGGACGGCCTGATCAACAATGTCGGCATGAATATCATCAGCGCGGTGGTGGATGCCGACCCCGGCATGTGGTGCAAAATCATTGATTCCAATCTAAACGGCACGTTTTTATGTTCCCGTAAAGCCGGGCAAATACTGCGCGAGCAGCAAAAAGGTAAAATCGTTAACATATCCTCAATCGCTGCCCAAAGATCTGCCCCGGCAATGGGGATATATGGTGTGGCCAAAGCCGGCATCGAAATGCTGACTAAAGTAATGGCTCAGGAATTGGCGCCGTTTAACGTCCAGGTAAACGCAGTCGCCCCGTGTATGGTTCGCACCACCTTCAGTGAGCCTTTCTGGTCAGATAAGACGCTGCATGCCGCCATTGTCAACACTATTCCACTGGGTCGAATTGCCGAGCCCATCGATATCGCCCATCCAACCCTTTTTTTGTGCTCAACCGGATCCGATTTTATGACCGGTCAGACCCTGAACGTAGACGGCGGTGCCAGCGCAATCTGATGAAGGACCGCGCACACACGACCAACTGGTATGTGATAACCGGCGCACCCTGCTCGGGCAAAACAGCTGTTATCAATCAACTGGAGCAACGCGGCCATGCTGTCGTTTATGAAGTCGCCCGGGCCTACATTGATGCTGAGTTGGCCCGGGGTAAAACCCTGGAACAAATAAAAGCAGATGAAGAGGCGTTTGAGCGCCATATTCTTATGGCAAAAGTCAAACTTGAGGCCTCACTGGCACACGATGATATCATTTTCTGGGATCGCGCCGTACCCGACAGCATTGCCTACTATAATTTGTGTGGCTTGGATCCTGCCGAACCCCGGCAGAAGAGCCGGACGGTTCGCTATCGAAAAATCTTTATGTTTGAAAGACTCACTTTTCTGGCGGATCCAGTGCGCTCCGAAGATGAAAAAACCGCCGACCGCTTGGGTTATCTCATCGAAGAAAGCTATCAATCGCTGGGCTATAAGCTCATCCACGTCCCGACGATCAGCGTTGCAGATCGCACTGAATTTGTATTAGCGCGCCTGTAAGAGGCCTTCTCTTTCCGCCGGGGTCAGGTGCCGCCAGCTACCGGACGGCAAGCCCCCCAGCTTGATGTTGGCTATTCGAATCCGCTTTAGACTGACGACCTGATTGCCCACTTTGCGGACCATGCGCCGGATCTGCCGGTTTTTGCCTTCCTGCAAAACAATTCTAAATCGTCGGGCGGAAATCCGCTGAACCTGTGCCGGACGCGTCCGGGTTCCCATCATCGGTAAACCCTTAGCCAGTTTTGCCAATGCGCCCCCGGGTATCGCTTTGGCAAGTTTAACTTCATATTCCTTTTGGTGGTTAAAAGACGGATGGGAAAGTTGATGATGCAGCAGACCGTCGTTGGTCAGCAACAAAAGTCCGCTTGAATCCTTGTCCAACCGTCCGATCGGGTAAACTCTTTCAGATATATCCACAAGATCGAGTACAATTTTTTCATCGGGTTGGTGGCAACTGGAGACATAGCCCCTGGGTTTATTGAGCGCTATGTAAATCGAGGTTGTATTTGATTCGATGGCTTCACTATCGACTTCAACAAGGTCCCTTTGCGGATCAACTTTTACGCCCAGCTGGGTGACGGTTTTCCCATTAACCTTTACCCAGCCGGACTGAATATATTCTTCACCCTTGCGCCGGGAACATATGCCCGCTTGGGAGAGAAATTTTTGCAAGCGCATTTCGGTCATAAACCGCTCACTATACGCCTTTAAATGTCCTCTACTCTGTTTTCATGTTTGCTATCGGGCGCACCAATAAGCAAAGCGCATAGGGCAGAGGGCATAGTGTAAGGACCGAATAAAAGATTACAGAAAAAAATGACGAAAATTGCTTTTAATCCGTTAGATTTCGTCTGAGGGCAAGGCGCAATTGAATTCGAATGCGGAGCGTACATTTAGTACGTGACAATTTCGAATTCAATTGTAACACAGCCATCGGACGAAAGATGAGGGTTTAAAAGCAATTTTTAGCTGCGGTAGTCGGCGTTGATGCGCACATAGTCGACGGAAAAATCGCAGGTAAACACCGACGCCTTGCCATTGCCTGATTTTAAATCAATGCGAATGGTAAATTCGGGCTTTTTAAGGACCTCGGTTGCCGCGCGCTCTGCTTTTCTTCCGCACCCCAACCCATTTTGCACCATGCGCACATCCCCAAAAAAAACATCGATTTGCTCGGTTTCAACCGGCACGCCCGCCCGGCCGACAGCGCCCAGAATTCTTCCCCAATTGGCATCTTCGCCAAACAGCGCGGTTTTGACCAGATTCGAATGCGCAACCGTATCGGCAATTTGACGGGCGGCGCACTCGGATTCAGCCCCCCGAACGGCCACCTCGACGAGCTTGGTCGCACCTTCGCCATCTTGGACCAGTAATTTGCCCAATGACAGTAAAACCGCATCCAAAATATCCTGGAAGGCCTTTATGGCGGCATCCCCTTTGACCGTGACGCCAGACAGACCGTTGGCCAGCAACAGGGCCGTATCATTCGTACTGGTATCACCATCGATAGTGATACGGTTTAGAGTACGGCGGGTTGCGCTCACAAGCACCTCTTTTAACAACGAGGGCTCGGCCACGACATCGGTCATAATAAAACACAACAAAGTCGCCATGTCCGGACGGATCATCCCGGCGCCCTTGGCCACACCGGTTACGGTAAAGGGCACCCCATTCAGATTGCCCTTTTGACTGACGATTTTGGGCACGGTATCGGTGGTCATGATCGCCTCGGCAAAATTGGAAATCCCGGCCGGATCAAGCGCTTTGATAAGATCGGGAACGGCCTTTTCGATTCGGTCAGCGGCAAGCGGCTCACCGATAACGCCCGTGGATGCCACCAGTACGTGTTTCTCGGCAATATCAAGCCCTTCGGCAGCCCAACGACCCATGGAGACCGCATCGCGCATCCCCTTTGCCCCCGTACAGCAATTGGCGTTGCCGCTGTTGACAATGACCGCCTGGCAGATACCGGCCGTAATGCGCTGCATGTCCAGCATAACCGGTGCAGCTTTAACCTGATTGCGGGTAAACACGCCGGCAGCATGCGCCGGTTGCTCGCAAAAAATCAGTCCAAGATCTTTTTGACCTTTCTTTTTCAACCCTGAGGCAAGGCCTGCAAACTGGAATCCCTGGCACATAGGCTTCTCACTGATGTACGCTTGGCATCAAAAAAAACCTGACTGCAGATTACAAATCATGCAAACTCAGCCATAATATAGAAAAACAACAAAGCTGTCTACAGTGATATCCAACCACCGGTCAGTGCCTGTTTTTACCGGCCGGGTATTTGACAGCCCGATTTCTTTCCGCTAACCTGCCTGTCAAAAATATCAATATTGCAAAAGCGGCTGCAACCGCAGTCCACCGGACCCCGCAGTGTTTGCTAAAGAAAGGACCCTTCATGAATGAAAAACAGCTGGCCGATTGCCCGCGTTGCGGAGCTGAGCTCATCATTGAAAGAGCGTGACCGTATGTTTATCTGCGCTGCAGGGCCTGCAGCCGGCGTTTTCCAGTAAAATATTTTTCAGATTCTCTGGATGAAGAACTTGAATCAGCTCTGGGCAATATGCCCTGTGACAGGTTGTAAAACAGATGGTTGTCAATAATCTTTTCCCGGTGTTTGCGCTGCTGATTTTCGGCCACCTGCTCAAACGCATCGGCATTACCCAGGATTCCTTTTTAAAAACAACCGACAAACTCATTTACTTTATTTTTTTCCCGCTATTGCTTTTCTGGAAAATTGGTGCCACAGCATCGGATCGCATCGGCGACCCCGGACTCTACAAAGCTGCCATTTGCTCAGTGATCAGCGTTTATATCCTCAGCACACTTTATATCAAATTTTTCAAAGTCGCTGCCTTTCAAGCCGGTTCCTTTTCACAGAGTTGCTACCGCTTCAACACCTATATCGGCATGGCGGTGATCCTCAGTGCCCTGGGAGAAGATGGTGCCCGGCAGTTCAGCATTTTAATCGGCGTGGTCATCCCGCTGATCAATATCCTGGCCGTCAGCACCCTCTCCTGGTTTGCCGAAGACAAGCTATCACTGCAAAAACGGTTAACGCTCACCAGTAAGGCACTGCTGACCAACCCGCTGATCATTGCCTGTCTGGCCGGCATCGCCTACTGGAAATGGATCGGCGGCTTTCCGGTTTTTCTGGACAATACGTTTCGCCTGGCTTCTCTGGTTACCCTGCCCCTGGCGTTGCTTTCCATTGGCGGGGCGCTGACACTCAGCGGTATTAAAAATTATTCCAAATTATCGCTGGTGGCCTGTGCGTTTAAATTGATCATTTTACCGCTAATCGGATATCTTTTTCTGCGGATATTTGGCACAGCGGGGATTTCCTTTAAAATCGGCATGATCTATTTTGCATTGCCGACCTCTACAGCGCTTTACATTCTATCTGCACAGCTGAGCAGCGATACCCAGCTGGCTTCAGCGGTGATTGCGCTGTCGACCTTATTATCATTCTTTTCTTTATCGTTGGCATTGTTCTTCTAAAACAGACATGTACAGGTGGGACCACAACACTGATGGCTCAAAATTATAAAATCATAATTGAATACGACGGCAGACGCTACCATGGCTGGCAACGTCAGAAAAAAGATCACAGCATTCAGGCAGAAATTGAGATCGCCCTGGAAAAAATGACCTCTACCCAGGTGACACTCATCGGTTCGGGACGCACGGATGCCGGTGTGCATGCCGTCGGCCAGGTGGCAAATTTTAAATGTGATACCCGACTGACGCCTGAAGCCTTCTTCAAAGGACTGAACAGTTTACTGCCCGAGGATATTATCATTAAAGATTGTCAGTTGGTGGCCGCCGAATTTCATGCCCGCTATGATGCCCGCCGTAAAATCTATCATTATAAAATTTTAAATCGAGCCGTTCCGGCGGCCATTGGACGTCAGTATGTATGGTACATTCGCAGCACTTTGGCCCGGCAAAATATGCGAGCTGCCATGGCGCATATCATCGGCCGCCACGATTTTAAAGCATTCGAGGGCAGCGGCAGCCCCAGACAAGATAGCATCCGAGAGGTGTTTTCAGCCAGCCTCATCGAAGACACCGGCGACATATTGATATTTGAAATCGAAGCTGAAGGCTTCTTACGATACATGGTGCGTAATGTTGTCGGAACATTGGTGGATGTGGGACTGGGGAAAATCACAGCGGCTAATTTTAAAAAGATCATGGATTCAAAGAATCGTTCGCAGGCCGGGATAACCGCGCCGGCTAAGGGACTCACGCTATTCAAGGTGATTTACTAACGGCCACCTAAAAGTCATGCAGCAAGATATTCAATTCGCTGGTTGAGCCCGTTAAGCCGGTTGGCCGTAAGAGCCCGTTGTAAATGAAGCCGTTCTGAAATTCGTTTTATCGACCAACAGGCAAAAGGGCTCAACTTGAATAATCATCGCAGGGTACCCCATATCAAGGGTTGATGCAGCCAATATACGATGTTATAGAGGCGACTGGTGATTCTGGGAGCGTAGGACAAATTATAAACATCGGTGAAAAGGAATAGTGCAAATGACGGAATTTACAAAATTAAGTAATCAGGAGCTTCGGCATCATCAGGAAGAATTACGGCAGCGCTATCAACAGTTTAAATCCCGTCAGATGGCGCTGGACATGACCCGGGGGAAGCCCTGTCCCGAGCAGCTCGACCTGGCGCTGGGGATGCTGGAGGGTGATACCGGCAAAGCCTTCCGTACCGATGATGGTTTGGATTGCCGCAACTATGGCGGACTCGACGGTATTCCACCGGCTAAAGCGCTGTTTTCCGAATATATGGCGGTTGAACCGGATGAATTGTTGATCGGCGGCAATTCAAGCCTCAATTTGATGCACGACACCATTTTGCGCGCCATGGTAAAAGGCGTGATGGACGACGCACCCGCCTGGGGTCAGTTGCCCAAGATTAAGTTTCTGTGCCCCAGCCCGGGCTATGACCGCCATTTTTTTATCTGCGAGTATCTGGGTATCGAAATGATACCGATTGAGATGGCAGACAGCGGCCCGAAAATGGATGTTATCGAAGACCTTGTAGCTGAAGATGACCTGATCAAAGGTATCTGGTGCGTCCCAAAATACAGCAACCCGACCGGCATTGTCTATTCTGGCGAAACCGTCGACCGTTTGGCCAAGATGAAAACCCGGGCCGTCGATTTCCGAATCTTTTGGGATAATGCCTATGCGGTTCATCACCTGGCGGACGGTCCGGCTCCGCTAAGGAACATCCTCACCGCCTGCAAAATGACCGCCAACCCGGACCGCGTCTTTATGTATGCCTCAACATCAAAAATCTCTTTTGCCGGCGCCGGCCTGGCCATTATGGCTGGCAGTCAGGCGAATATGAATTGGGTCAAAAACCAGATGGCCTTTCAAACGATCGGTCCTGACAAACTCAACCAGCTGCGCCATGTTCTGTTTTTCAGGAATCTGGCCGGTATCGAGGCCCATATGCAAAAACATGCGGACATTTTAAAACCCAAATTTGAGGCGGTCCAAAATGTTCTGGCCAGCGAACTGGATGGGAAAAATATCGCCCACTGGAGTCGGCCTCAGGGGGGGTATTTTGTCAGCATCGACACCCTGCAAGGCTGCGCGGCAGCGGTCATTAAAATGGCAGCTGACGCCGGTGTAAAACTAACACCGGCCGGTTCGACATATCCTTATAAATCCGATCCACAGGACTGTAACATTCGAATCGCGCCTTCCTTTCCACCCCTGGAAGATATTCAGGCTGCCATGGAACTGGTCGCCATTTGTATTCAGTTGATCAGTCTTGAGAAAATATCCGGGTGAGTTGAGCGTCTGACGCAAACACCGTGCGCCTGAAGCAAAAACCCCGCCCTGAACAGGAACGGGGTTTTCGTGTAGATTAAACCAAGTTAGCGACTCTTGCGTTTGGACGCCTTGAGCGGATTAATTTTCGCTTTGGCTTTATTGGATTCGGTTGTTACGTGGGTGGCCAGGTTGCAATTGCCATTTTTCCACTTGATGGAAGGATCCGGGCAGGCGCTGCAGTACCAGCCATTGGAAAGCTCGGTACCCCTTTTGCAGCCGTTACATTGTTCGACAATCTGTTGGCAGATTCCGTCATTGTAAGAGCATCCTTTTGCGGTCATAAAGGCGCACTCAGAGCCCTTTTTTATTGTTGCGCAGTCCATTGGAATCACCCCCTTCCGGCGCTAAGTTATCATTCAAGAAATGTGCGGCTAAGGTTCAGCAAAGTTTATGCCAGCTTAGGTATCGCTTGAAAGAAGGGGAATATAATTGGCCAACCCCTGCTTGTCAATAGAAATTTAGAAAAATGATGCCATTTATGTTAAACTGGTTAAATCATCGCTCTATGGGCCTTGAAGATGCATTTAGGACCTGATCCAGATCAGCGATGCGACGATTCAGTCCGGAAGGGAATCGATTGCAGCGGCAGATTGACTTTGCGGTATCCGCCATTATTTTGGCACCCACCAGGTTCTTTTGTGAGCAAATTCAATTGAAACGCACCAATCGGCAAGAAATGCCGGTTGCAGCTGTTTTTATGAACCCAGTTTTTCGATTGAGGTGACCATGGATTCAGAGCCAATACAAACCACCATCCCACATCTGGGCAATGCGAGAATTCCTTCACCGGTTCCAAACTGCGCCCGGGGTGAAACCGACAGCATATCGTTTGTCAAAGACGATGAGCATATACTGATCGATGCCGATGCCCGCAGCCTTGCACAGCAGGTTCAGAACGGACAGGCACCCGCCAGTTTCGAACGGGCCGGTCCCAGAAGCCATATATTTTTTGATCCCAGCAAATTGCGATGCGCTCTGGTGACATGCGGCGGTCTGTGCCCGGGATTAAACGATATTATCCGCTCAGTCGTTCTTGAACTTCATTTTGGCTACAATGTCCGCCATATCTATGGCATCCGTTATGGCCTTCAGGGGTTTATCCCGAAATTCGGGCACAATGTCATCGACCTGACACCGGAAGAGGTCTCAGACATTCACGAGAGAGGTGGATCGGTTCTGGGTTCTTCAAGAGGGCCTCAGGAAATAGCGGATATCATTGATTGTCTGGAGCGCATGAATATCGGCATCCTATTTATGATTGGTGGAGATGGTACGCTGATGGCGGCCACGCAAATCGCGGATGCCATCCAGCAACGCAATCTGAAAATTAGCGTGGTCGGTGTTCCCAAAACGATTGACAATGATATTTACCTCGTATCCCGCTCTTTTGGCTTTGAAACAGCCGTAGACGTTGCCACCCGTGCTATTACGAGCGCGCATAACGAAGCAGCCGGGTATCCAAACGGTATCGGTCTGTTAAAATTGATGGGACGCCACTCGGGATACATTGCCGCCACCGCCACACTGGCGCAGCAAGATGTGAATTTTGTACTCATCCCCGAGGTCGATTTTGATCTAAATGGGCCCAATGGCCTACTGAGCGGGCTTGAAATGCGGCTGGCTGACAGGGGGCATGCGGTTATCGTTGCAGCAGAGGGCGCCGGTCAAAAATTTTTCGATGATCAAAAAGCCGAACGGGATGCCTCCGGCAATATCAAACTAAAGGATATCGGCCTGTATTTGAAAGAAGCCATTATTTCCCATTTTGATGCCCATAACACCGGCATCACCATAAAATATATCGATCCCAGTTATATGATCAGAAGCTTGCCGGCCAACGCAAACGATCGGGTCTTTTGCAATTTTCTGGGCCGCAACGCCGTGCATGCCGGCATGGCCGGTAAAACAAATCTGCTCATCGGGCACTGGAATAACTTCTTTGTCCATGTGCCCATGAAGACGGTGGCCGGCAAACGCAAGCAGATTAACCCGACTGGAACGCTGTGGCGCAGCTTATTGGAAGCGACCGGTCAGGGGTCACTCAAAAACGGATAAAAGCGGAATCTAAACGGATTTTTTTGCTGGCAGGCCGGGATGCCAGAAGAAAATAAAGCCGTAGCAGCTTGCGCCCGTTTGACCGCTCAATTATCCTGCTGGCCTTGTGGCCTTATCGTTGTCCGGTTTTTGTCAGGCAAACCGGCCAAAGGGCGAATAAGGCCAAACCGCTTGAATCCCAGCTACCGTGCGAGCTCCACAAATTCTCTGCCCTTAATTCGCAGCAGGTGCAACTCCTTCTGGGCCTCGCCATTTTCATCAAATTGCGTCGGGCCGGTAACCCCCATGAATTCCTGCATGTTCATAAGATAATTTTTGATATCACTTTTGAAGCGAATGTCGGGTTGCGCCAGCACTCCGAAAA
This sequence comes from Deltaproteobacteria bacterium, assembly GCA_024639185.1. Taxonomy (GTDB): domain Bacteria; phylum Desulfobacterota; class Desulfobacteria; order Desulfobacterales; family JAHEIW01; genus JAHEIW01. The sequence goes on from JAHEIW010000026.1 coordinate 12,173, forward strand.
GCATCATCGCCGAATCGTAGACCACAGCCTCGATAAAGCCGGGCTTTTCTTCATACGTCTTTTCAAACATGCGAACAAAGTTTTGAACGACCGGTGCTGTGCTTCCGGCAAAAAAGCCGTCGGGCATAATGGCGCCCTGAACGTACTGGTGTGCCATTTTAATCAAGACCTCAGAGTGCCAGAGATTCGTTCCGAGAAGATAAACGTCTCGGATGTCATAATACGCCAGTTGCGGTATGATCAGGCCCACCGTTTTGGGATAGTCCGGGATAAAAACAGCATCAAAATCAACAATTGCTTGCGGCTCCTCTTCATCGGCATTGGGCTCGCTCTGCGAATCGTCGGCATTGCCGGTATTGTGCGCTTGGATGTCTTTTTTTAATTGCTCGGGAATATCATAGTACAGCCCGACAAGCTTTTTAATGGGTTCGGCAAAATCGGTGTGCTGCGGATTGTAAGATTCAACGCCAACAATTTTGCCACCGTTTGCAATTAACTCGTCCCAAAACAAATTCATAAACGTAATACCGTAGGTTTCATCCGGATAAAGAATGACAAACCGCTGCAAACCCAACGAAGAGGTGACATAATCAACGAGGTTACCGACCTGCATCCGAGGGGTGATAAAATTGCGAAAGACATAATCGCCGATTGATGTGATATTGTCCTTCTGGGTTAAGGTCATAATGGGAATTCTATTTTCCTGGGATTCAGCCGCAGCAAGCTCAGCGGTAATGATGGGACCGATGATGGCCGCCACCTGCTCTTGAATTAATTCCTGCATGGCCGCTCGGGTCTGCTCCGGGTTGCCGCCGGAATCTTTAACGACGATGTTCATTTGAGGGCCGCTGTTCTGGGTGCTAAAGTGGTCGAGCGCAAGTTCAATACCCTTTAATGCCTGAAAGCCGATTTTTTGATAAGGACCGCTGAGCGGTAACAGGCATCCGAGCGTATAGCGGTTGAACAAAGCACTTTGTTTGATCTGTTGAATTAAATCATCGGCCACAGGTGCTTTTGGGTGTGCTGGATATTCGACTAAAAAATTTTCCAGCACTTTGAGCGCATCATCATATTGATCGGCCACGGCGTAATTCAAACCAAGCTGAAGCATGAGGTCTTCCCGTGGGATTTTAGAATCGCCGCTTTCAAGCAGTCGGTTGATTTGTTCTGCACCCAGCTGGGCAATTGCTGCCTCCATTTTGCGGTCAATGATTTCCTGTTCGAGCTCTGTAGCCACCAGCGAGGCCTCGCCATAGTATTGGAAAGCCTCCATTGGCGAACCCAGCGCCATGTAAGCATCACCGACCAGGGCATAGGTGCGAAAAATATGGGGTGTCGAATCGATGCTCCACAGAACCTCCGGTGCCTGCTCAATAACCGCTGTGTAATCCCTCTGCTCATAAAAGGTTAACAAAATATTTACCTGAGCATCCTTGGTGAAAGGGCTCTGGGGGTATTCCGAAGTCAAATGCCGATACGCTTGACGCGCTTCAACGTAATTGCCTAAAGTTAAATTGATACTGCCAATCTTCATCCAGGCCGCCGGTGCCAGTAGTCTCTCCGGAAACTGATTCACATAAGCCTGATAGGACGCCAGTGCCGCGGGATAATCTTGCGCCTCAAACTGGGCCTCGCCGGCCACAAAAAGCTGGTCTTCAACAGCTTCCGGCACCGGGCCGGTGGAGACAGGTGGTTTTTGCACGCAAGCGCCGATCGCCAATAGGATCAACAACAAAAAAAGGATTCGGTGGGTCTTCATAAAGTATAACTGTTTCTTCATGGTGATAGTCATATAAAATTGCAGCGATCAATGTCATCGGTAGGTTTCTGGTGTCAGGTGTCAGCTCCTGCATTCGATCCTGAAACCTGACACCTGACACCAGAAACCTGAAAAGTTAAGATTAACCGCGTTTATCAATTGTCAATAAAAGTGCAGTATGAAGTTAGTTTTTATCTTGGTACCGCCGCTGAATCGCCCGTAAAAAATCCAGGCTGCTAAAGAAAATTTCAACCAGTTCCGGATCAAAATGCCGGCCGGATTCACTTTCAATCGTATCCAGCACTTTGGATTCATCCCAAGCATCTTTGTATACACGCGCAGACGAAAGTGCATCGTAGACATCCGCCAGGGCCACAATTCTGCCATAAAGCGGAATGTATTCGCCTTTTTTACCCAGCGGTTGTCCGTCTGATCGTGTGTGGCCTTTAAGGGCCTTAGCGGTTTGGACATCCACATGTCCGGGATAACCGTTTCCGTCCCAGCGCTCATGATGGTTGAGAGCTACCATGGCCGCCGCTTCATCGAAATCCGACTGCCGGTCCGAGAACAACCGGGCCCCCAGAACCGTATGCTGTTTCATTGTTTCAAATTCGGATTCATTCAGTCGCCCGGGCTTTTTTAAGATGACATCCGAAATGGCAATTTTGCCAACATCATGCAGCATGGCCGCCATTCTTAATATATCCCGGCACCGGTCGATTTCTTTTAGATTTAATTGCCGTCGTCTGGCCCAGCGTTCGTATAGCTCCACGGCATAACCGCCGACACGATTGACATGCGCGCCGGTTTCCTTGGGGTCCCGCATCTCCGCCATATGTATCATGCGCAGCAAAATCGCCCGGGTCATTTGCGCCCGTTCCAGCGCAACCGCTGCGATACTGGCAAAATGAAGCATCATACGCTCGTCATCCGGCGAGAAGGAAACCACCTTGCGGGATTCATCTTCGGCATTAATGATCTGTAGAATACCGATAACATCATCATGATGATTCTTAAGGGGGATCGTCAGCACAGACTGGGTCTTATAGTTAGTTTTCTTGTCAAATTCTTTGCTGAAATGATACGGACAGCTTGGGTCTAATGCATAGACATCGGCCAAATTCAACGGCTGGCCCGTAGCCGCCACATAGCCGGCAATGCTTTCCTTGTTGATGGGGATGTGAAAGGTTGAATAGATGAGTTTTTCTCCATCAGACAGACGCTGTTGCAAAGTGTTGTTTTGCGTATAGGTGAAATAAAGTAAATCGTTTTCACGGATGTAGATCGAGCCGGCATCCGCGTTGACGAAGCGCCGCGCCTCGATAAGAATATGTTCCATGACGATATCCAGATCCTGCACCCGATTGAGTTCGATACCCAGGTTGGCCAGAGTGTCCAATTTTTCCTTTTCGTTGAGCATGGCGCGTCCTTTCTGGGACAGGTTATGCCCTTAAAGAGAGAAAAAAGTAAACTGATTTTTTTAAAGTTTACCTTTTTTGGGTCGAAAATTAAAATAGAAGCGGCCAAAACCTGCATCTTTGCAGGATTCGGGTGTAATTCAAAAGCAAATGGACGCACGATGCGGACATCGTGTAACCGTCCTCCCTGCTGGAAATTTGCATTCAAAGGCCGCATATGATAAATTTTTAATAGATATAATCGGTTTACAACTGCTTTTAAGCCAGGGAGAATATAACCATGAAAATCATCAACTATCTAATATTAATTATCTTTTTACTGTTTTCAGCCCATGCTTACGCTGAATTTTACAAATATGTGGATGAAAACGGCAACGTCAAATATACGGACGATATTAACGAAGTGCCCGAAGCGCAGCGCAGTAATATTCGCCGTTACGTAGAATCGCAAAGCAAAAAGGTCCCCGAGCAACAGGAAGCAGTGGAAAATCAAGCTGAACCGGAGGAAGTTCGCCCGGTTGAAAAACAGGCAAATGTGCCAGATTCATTGGCAGATGAACCGGAAAGCCTTGAAGATCACAGAACGCGCCTGGAGCAGATGAAAATTGAAATCGACCAGGAATACAAGGCCTTAAAAGAGGATCAGGCGCAGCTGGCAGAAGAAGCAGAAGAGGTCAAAACCCAGGAGCAAAATATCGAATATAATCGCAAGATCAATGACTTCAACAAGCGCATCAGTATGTTTGATGAAAAACAAAAAGCCTATGAAGCCGGTATTGATGCATACAATCAGCGCATCATGGACATAAACAGGGAAAATGCCGCAAAAGCTCAATAATAGCGAAATCATACGACCCTTTGGATGATTACGCAAAACCGCAGCCGGCTCCGGATCGCCGGCTTTTAACGCTCAACAGTTCAGATGACGACCCAGGCCGGGCTGCGTTAACAAACCGTTATTTTTGTTCATCCGCCATTCTGCAAAACCAACCCAGGACTATCAAAGCGTAAATACCCCAAGCAGGGATAATGCGATCTCTGCCGTTATGTAAAATCAACCAGAATAAAAATATTATTGGGTATTTAAGCAAATTTTTCTTGACAGCAGTACCCATTTATCCTTATTCTTTGCTACCCGTCCATCAATAGGCACAAGGGAACATTCAATGGCCGTTAAAATATTTATCAGGCGAATAATTCCTGAAGACCGGACCAGTGACTTGTTACCACTTTTCAGGCGCTTGCGCAATTTAGCGACCAACCAATCCGGGTATATATCCGGTGAAACGCTCAAGAATCTGGATGACACCAGTGATTATCTGGTCATCAGCACCTGGCAGTCTATTGATAACTGGCGGGAATGGGTCGTTTCCCGGGACCGAATGGAAATACAAAACGAGATTGATGCCAGGCTGACCGACGCCTCAGTTTATGAAATTTATCAATATGGATAACCGAAACCATTAGGTTTAACCCTTAGTGTGGACGACAGATGGTTATTTCAACCCAAGCCAACCTGATACCTTATGATCGGGATCAATATCCGATGCTGCCTCAGCGGCAGGCGGGCTCACTGGTCATTTCTGAGGACATGGTTGAGCGCCATTACCGCTTTCAACGTCCGCCAACGGCCAAAATAGCCGCTGCCGATTCTGAGGGTATTTATGGCAAACGATACGATAGCAACCAGTGTTGGCAATACGCCCATGATTATCAGGTTGGCGAGCGCATCGATATTTATGCTTAGCGCTGCCAGACGGCCTTAATCTCTCCTTAGGACGATCCCACGTAAATTTACCATTCATTTAGATTGTTTACGATATTTTATAATTCGATCACCGCTATCAAATAAACCATCAGTGGCAGGAGATCACACATATGTCAAAACAAAGCTTTGATGAAGCGCTTAAGGTCGGCCGTCCCCCGAATATTATACAGCTTTTTCCGAATTCAAAGGCCCTGATCATCAGCGGTAAATTCATTGATCGAGCGATGCTGGCCGGTTCCCAAGCGATTGCCATGGCAGCCAATGGCAGAAACAGTTTTGTGATCCGCGGTGCCTTGCGTGCCGCTCAAAAAGCCCGTGCGGCCCTGATCATTGAAATCGCTAAATCCGAAGGCGGCGCCAACGCCTATTGTGCCATCAATTACTGGAATATCGCGCGTATCGTCGATGCCGCCTGCAATGAGATGGACATCACCATACCGGTGGCCATTCATGCCGATCATTATGGCATTAAAAACGACGACGATATTGCGGCTGCCAAAATAGAAATCCCAACCCTATTTGAAGCCGGTATCACTTCGATTGCCATTGATGCCTCTCATATGGCAGATGATAAGAATTTGCTGGCCAGCATTGCGCTCAATGATGTGGTGCCGAAATGGGCAGGTCTTGAAACCGAAGTCGGCGAAATCAAGGGCAAAGAAGGGCTTTCCACCGTGGAAGAAGCCCTGTTCCTGATTCAGGGCTTAAACGCCCATGACATTTTTCCCGATTGGATCGCATTGAACAATGGTACGACCCATGGCATCGAAGCCAGCGGCCAGGGCATACAGGTCGATCTGACCGCTCGCATCCATGAGGCCCTGGCCGAATATAAGATATCCGGAGCGCAACACGGCACATCAGGCAACAATTCTGATCGATTGCGCCAAATTGCAGCCAGCACCAGAACCACCAAGGCAAATGTGGCCACAGCTCTGCAAATGATTTCGTGGGGTCTGGAGGTCAATGATTATGGCAATGCCATTTTGGATGCTGAAGGTAATTTCCAAAAAGTAAAAGACGCTGGTGTGACCGAGGTGATGTGGTCTGAAATGCAGGCCTATGCCGAGGCCCAGGGCTACAAGGGCGGCAATTATAAGAAACTAAATTTGCCGTTTGAAAACAAGCTGCTCGGCCAGCCAAAAGCGATCCGCGAACGCATGATTCAGCGTGTCGAGGATTTTGCCTACAATATGATCGTTAATGTCTTCAATGCTGAAAATACGGCATCTCTGGCCATTGAGGCTATCCTTGATGCCGGGTCCTTCGACTGCGGTTCGAAAGCAAATCGCATTGAAGATCCCCGGAACTGGACGCCCGACCGCATCAAAGAACGCGCTGCTCAAATCGATAGTGATAAGGGACCCGCCGGCGATTTTGACGATTAACCCATAATGTCGCCGATGCTCTGGGTTAATTCGATCTAGGGCGACTCTTTTTTATGATTTTTCCCTGCGAATATCATTTCCCCAGCCGATTCAGGCCCATCCGGCACAACGCCTCTAATTTTCATATTCATAATAAATACAGATTATTATAAAATACACCGCCAATCATCGATGATTTTTACCTAAAGTTAACCGGGTGCGGGCCGATAATGATGATTGGGGGAAAGTATTATATGCTGGTATCCAGTTATCAGATACATAATGTGTTAAATGTCTACAGCAAACAGCTCAGTCAGGACCGATCCGCGCCTAAAAAAGCGTTGGAAGACAAAAGGCAACTGTCTGACCAAATTCAGCTGTCGACCGAAGGCAAACGGCGGGCTACGATTGAAAAAGTCGCCAAAGATATTGTCAGAAGAATATCCGATTATGGTGCCAACGGTCAGATTGAAGACAATGGGCAATTGCGCCCAGAGGGCCATACACAAGGATCGATCGAATTCGATAACAGAAAGGAAACCGCATTTGTATTCAATGTTATCGATGATCTGAACAAAAAGACAACGACCGCGCTATCCGTCAAGGATACGAATTTTCTGATCAACAAAGTCGAGCAGTTAGTAAAGGACGCGGTCGAAAACGATGCTGCTGCTTAACGATCAGCAGCAATTGCAAATGGGTCAGGAGGGCTCATTAAAACCAAAAGGAGGACACCATGCTATATTCTATTGGAGACGCGGCCATGCAGCAAACGGTCCGCGCAAATTATGACAGTGAGATGCAGGACGAGGAACTCACTGTTAAAAAGAGTGCTGAAATCAGAAAGAAAAGACCCGTTGAAAAAACAGACAGCAGCGCGAAATCAGAACACCATCTGAAACAGGAAGAGGAAACCCGAAGAAAAAATAGCTTCGAAGAAGGTCGCATTATCGTTGAGGAATACAATAGAAACGGGGAGATTATTCGAAAAACGCCTCCCGGTTACGTGCTGTCGAATGAAATGGCTTAAGCCAGCAGCTTAGGCCCTGAATAAAGACCGGCGTGCTTTGCCGGTTAAAAAAGCGCATCTAGCAGCAGATCCCAGTGGTATTTTGCGTCCTATACCACCCGTATATTTATTTCCTGCCCAAAAAGAGCATTCACTTACCCGGTCCTGCGAATCTTGACACCACTGCTTGCCAAATAGGACTTAATTTCAGCAATGGTGTAAGTACCATAGTGAACCATGGAAGCAATCAGGGCTGCATCGGCCCTGGCGACGGTCAGGACATCCCGTAAATGCTCCGGGGTGCCGGCGCCCCCGGACGCAATCACCGGAATATTGACATTATCTGAAATCAACTTCGTTAAATTTAATTCGTAGCCTTCTTTAGTGCCATCGGCATCGATGGAATTCAAACATATCTCGCCTGCCCCCAGTTTTTGGGCCTCCAGCGCCCATTGCAGGGCATCCATTTTCATGGGTGTCCGCCCGCCGTTGATAAAAATTTCATAGCCCGAAGGGATTTCTTTGCTTTGCCCAATAAATTTGGCATCCATGCCCAGAACGATGCATTGATTGCCGAATGCTTTAGCTCCCTGGGCGATGATCGCTGGATTGTTAACGGCCGCACTGTTGACGCTGACTTTTTCGGCACCGGCCAAAAGGACGTTTCGCATATCGGCCACTGTTCGAATGCCACCGCCTACAGAAAAGGGAATAAATATCGTCTCTGCCACCTGCTGCACAACATCCAGCATAATATCGCGTTTTTCGTATGAAGCCGTGATGTCATAAAATACAATTTCATCGGCTCCGGCTTCATAATAGAGCCGGGCCATATCAACCGGGTCGCCAATATCGACGTTATCTTTAAACTTGATGCCCTTGGTCGTCCTGCCCTCACGCACATCCAGGCAGGGTATGATCCGCTTACTCAACATGTTAATTTCCTTAATCTTAAAGCAGAGTGTTACAGATTCGTCTCGTCGAATAATGGCGAAAAGGTCATATTGTTTTCTGAAATGCGCTACGCTGATAAACTGCCCTTAACGGTGGTCGTGGTTTGATATTTGGGATGATTGGCACGCAAGCATTCGGTTTTAAGAATACGATGTTCTAATCCCAAATATCGGACCACAGACAACTTAAGGATCGTAGCGCAATGAAGAAAATTATATGACCGCTTCAGCTCTTATAACTGATTTGTCGAACGGCGCATTACGGTTGCCACGTGCAGAAATTATCCAGTATCTTCAGCCCCGGCGGGCCGCTTTTTTCAAGATGAAACTGCGTTGCGAATAAATTGTTAAACCCGACAATGGATGCAAATGTAATCCCGTAATTCGTGACGGCAATTACACTATCCGGATTCTGAGGCTCCGGGTAATAGCTGTGTACAAAATAAAATTCATCCGATGCGCTCACACCCGATAACAGCGGGTGAGGTTGCTTGACATCCAGCCCGTTCCACCCCATGTGAGGGATCTTCAGCTTTTGGCCATCCTCGGTTCGATTGTCGGGCGAGAAACTGCGCACGGTCCCATTTAAAAAGTCTAGACAGGGGGTGTCATTTTCTTCGCTGTGAGTCAGGATAATTTGAGAACCGATGCAAATACCCAGAACCGGCTTTCCAATAGCCAGCGCTTCTTTTAGAGCGCGATCCAAACCATAGCGTCTCAGACTTTGCATCGCTGCTCCGGCCGCACCAACCCCCGGGAATATAATGCGTTCTGCAGCTTCAATCTCGGCCTGTTCTTTGGTGACCATGCATTCTATGCCCAGGTGTGAAACGGCACGCTGCACACTGGTCAAATTACCGGCATCATAATCAATTATCGCGATCATCGTATATTCCGGGATCGTCTCCTGCTAACTTTCTGAAGCGCTTTTCAAATGTCTTGACGGCTCCGGAAAGCGCGGTTTCGGGATGAAATTTCAGCAGCTGCGCCAGATTTACCAGGGAAAACATAAAGCTTCCAAAATCATCTAATAGCCGCTCTGTGCGATTGCTTTCAACGGCACGTATCAGCTGATCGAATTCAGATTTCAGCCCGATCAACAGGCCTTCACGATTCTTGTGCTCAAAACCGGATCGGGCCGTCCGTTCGATCAGCTGGTAAGTGCGCATCAGGGCAGGCATGTTTCTGGGTACGGAATCGAGGATGGATGTATTTTCAGCCTGCTTTTTTTCGGTTTGTTTTATTTTATGCCAGTTTTGTCTGATCTGTTCGGTGTTCTCAACGTTAGCTGCACCAAATACATGGGGGTGGCGTCTGATCATTTTTGCGGTGATACCGCGCGCGACATCATCGATCGAAAAGCCGCCCTTTTCCTCGAACAAGCGCGCCATGAAAACAATATGAAATAACACGTCCCCCAATTCTTCTTTGATAGCTGCTGCATGCTCAGATTCGATGGCGTCGGCAAGTTCGTAGATCTCCTCCAGCAAATAGATCAACATGGTTCGGGGAGTTTGCTTTTGGTCCCAGGGACATCCGTCTTCACCTCGCAGGGATTCAACCAGGGCAACCAGTTCTTTGAGTGTATTCCTGTTCGATTTTACTTTTGAATTTTCCACGCTTTTTTGAATTCGTCGAGTTTCGTAAAAAAGTCTTTCTTCATATCATCAGATACAAGTCCAACCATTTGTTCAGAAATCCAGATCACATGCGGGGCGAGGATAGATTTTTTGATAAGCGGTGTGCCCTTGGAAAGAAACGTGGTGAGAATGATAAATATGACCGTTACAATTAAAACACCTTTAATAAATCCAAACCCGACACCACAGATGCGATCGATCCATCCTAAAAAGGCGACATTCAATAAATATTTGATCACAACTCCCAAAATGCTGATGATAATGAGGATCCCACAAAAAATGATCAAAAAACTCAATATGCTAAGATATGACGGTTCCTTTATTACGCCGCTAAGCAATTTGGCTACCATCGGATAATAAGAATAAGCGGCATAAAACCCACCCAGGACGCCGATAATGGAGGATACCTCCTTCACCAGGCCTCGAAAAAGGCCCCGGATAATGCTGTAACTAATTATAATTATTATAAATACATCAAATGGATTCATATAGTCACATGCAAAACAAGACAACAAAAGGCTTTCAACGCGCATGATTTGCCAACATCTATCCGGATGTCAGACGGCACTTTCCGCTAATGTGCGTGTCCGCCGGTTGAACTAACAGAGCCAATATGGGGAGTCAAGGTATTTTTATCGCTCCAAATCACACTCTGATTTGTAATTTACGCCAGTTCGGTCTACAATTAGAACTTGAAACTAGCTTGCAATCATTTTAGGTTGTGATAGGGAATAGAGCCCGCCATTAAATTGGTGAATCTGTGTTCCGACTGATAACAGCACGTTGATCCGGCTGTCATACAACGCTAAATGAAGACACTGCCAGAAAACAAACAAATTACGGTCGATTTCGCCAATATTGAACTGGCCCGGCAGTTGTTTGGCGAGCACAATCGCCATTTACAGCAGATTGCCACAGCAACCGATACCGCTGTGAACGCCAGGGGCAGTACTGTATTTATAAAAGGTGAGTCCATCGCCGCCCGCCTGTCCCAAAATGTTCTTGAGCAGCTTTACGGCATATTAAAAGAAGGATATCCTGTTCATGCCAATGATATTGAATACGCCATACGGGTGCTCAGCGGAAATGACCGCGCCGATCTTAAAAAAATATTTTTGGATACGGTTTTCATCACCTCAAAAAAAACGACGATAAGCCCCAAAAGCCCGGCCCAGAAGGACTATATTGATGCCATGCGCAAATATGATATTGTCTTCGGAATCGGGCCCGCCGGCACGGGAAAAACATATTTGGCGATGGCAATGGCGGTTTCAGCCCTTACCAAGGGTATTGTTGATCGCATTATTCTGACGCGTCCGGCAGTCGAAGCCGGAGAGGAATTGGGCTTTTTACCCGGTGATCTGGCCGAGAAGGTCGATCCCTATTTAAGACCCCTGTATGACGCCCTGCACGACATGATCCGTTTCGAGAAGGTCGCGAATTTGATGCAAAAAGGGGCCATTGAGGTGGCGCCGATTGCCTTTATGCGCGGGCGAACCTTAAATGATTCCTTTATCATTCTGGATGAGGCGCAAAACACAACTCCTGAACAGATGAAAATGTTTCTGACCCGCATTGGTTATAATTCCAAAGCGGTCATTACCGGAGACATCACCCAGATCGATCTACCGACGGAAAAAACATCGGGTTTGATTCAGGCTAAAAATATTTTGCATAGAATCGAGGCCATTAAATTTGTCTTTTTCTCAAAATTGGATGTCGTTCGGCACCGGCTTGTCCAGGACATCATAGATGCCTATGAGCAATTAGAAGCTGAAAAGGAAAACCATAAGACAAATAACCAAAGAGCGCCATCGGAAAATGTGCGCTCCGAAAACGGCTAAGATAATGATAACCCCCACAAGGGCAATCTGGATTTTATAGCCCAGGGCCATAAGCGGCACGACTATAAGGTGGCCCAATCGTTTCGGCAGGCTAGTCCGATCAGCCCGGTGGACCCCATTTGTCTTCAGTTCGTCTTTTGGGGTTGCATGCTACGCATTGACAACGCTTAATAGCTTGCCGGTAGCGCCGGCGCAATGACCATGAATTTCGATAAAAGCAAAGAGTCGATCAATAAACTGCTGGATAACAACACCCGCATCCGTTGGGGGGTTCTGGTGCTGTTTGTGATCCTCTTCATCATCATTTTATATCCGAGCCTGGTCATCACCCGGCATCAGTATAATATGGGAGATGTGGTCGGACGGGATATCAAGGCTTCCCGCGATTTTTTTATAGAAGATCAAGCCGTCACCGAAAAAAACCGCCAGCAGGCCATCGCAGAGGTGCTCACGGTTTACGACTTTGATGCCAATCTGGCGAAAACCCTGATGCGCAACGTAACGCAGGCATTTGATGATCTGAGAGCCGCAATCGAGCCGGCCCAGACCCGCCCGCTGCAGGAGACAGGAGACGCCTCTGATCCAGAACAGATTTCGCTTGGCGATGACAAGTCTTCGCAGCAGGTATTAATCTGGGAAAACCAGACCCAATTTGAGGAAACCATCGGCATCCGGGTCAGCAAGGGTGCCTACCAGGCTCTTGCCAAACAAGCGTTTTCCAGCGATGTCGCTGATTTAATTGTTAAAATCCTAAACGCTATTCTATCGACGGGTGTGGTCACCAACAAAGAAATCCTGCTGAAGGAACTGGATAAAGGAATTATTCTGCGGGATGTCGCCACCAAGAATGAAAAATTTGTGGCCAATTTAAACCAATTTTATGGTCTCAACCAGGCCAAGGCCATGGTCCGCAGCATCAGCCAGCCCTACCTTGAAGGCATAGACTATACGCTTAAGAATCTGGTTGTCGATTTTGTTCAGGAACTCATTCAGCCCAATATCACCCTTAACCGCAGCGAAACCCAGGAAAGGCAAAACAAAGTTGCCGCGGAGGTCAAACCGGTACTGTATAAAATCAAAGCCGGCGAAATGGTGTTAAGAGAGGGTTCGCTGGTAACTGAATTTGATTTGCTCAAGCTCCAGGCGCTCCACGCCCAGACCCAGCGGGAACAAATTTTACTCAGCAGCTTCGGGGCTGCCCTGTTGCTGATGTGTCTTTTGGTCACCACCTACATTTTACATTTAAATCAGGCGGGTCTCATCGGCAATTATCACAATAAGAATTTACTGCTGCTTGCCAGTCTGGCCCTGTTATTTTTCTTTCTGTCAGAGGTTTCAGTCTCTTTATCGGAATTGCTTACCCAAAATTCACCGGTCTCCATCCCGCGATCTTCGACGTCTTTCGGCATTCCGTTAACTTCGGCGGCCATGATAACCTGCCTGTTTTTGGGAATGGGCGCAGCCGTTCCCATGGCGCTGGTAATGGCCGTTGGCTTTGGCCTTATTTTTCAAAACAGCTTTGAAATGTTTATATATTTTTTGGTAAGCGGCACTATGGCAGCCTACTGGCTGCGCAGTTGCCGTGAAAGGAAGACCTTTATCATCGCCGGCACCAAGCTGGGCCTGTTAAATATTGTGTTGGCCACCGCCACCCATTTCTATACCGGTGAGTTGTCGACTGCCAAACTGATATGGGACTGGGCTTTTGCCTTTTTGGGGGGCATCAGCGCCGGTATTGTAACGGCCGGGATCGTGCCGTTGGTTGAAATTGCCTTCGATTATACCACCGATATTACACTGCTTGAACTGGCACATCTGGACCGGCCGATCATGCGCCGCTTGATGATTGAAGCACCCGGCACCTATCATCACTCCGTCATCGTCGGTTCTTTGGTGGAAGCCGCTGCCACAGAAATCGATGCCAACCCAATGCTTGCGAAAGTCTGCGGATATTATCATGACATCGGCAAAATCAGAAAACCACTCTACTTTATCGAAAACCAGACCGAAAGCAAAAATCGACACGATAAATTGGCGCCCTCGATGTCAGGCTTAATCCTGATTGCCCATATCAAAGACGGCGTCGAAATTGCCCGCGAAAATAAGCTGGGGCAATTGATCAGCGATACGATCCGACAGCATCATGGCACCAGCATCATTAAATTTTTCTATGAAAAAGCCAAACAGAAAAAAGGAGCGGCCGCGGTCAATATCGATGACTTCCGATACCCGGGCCCCAAACCGCAAACAAAGGAGGCCGGGCTCGTCATGCTGGCAGATGTGGTTGAAGCTGCCACACGCGTGCTGGATAATCCCACCCCATCAAGAATTCAAGGACTGGTCCAAAAATTAATCAACCAGATTTTCTCTGACGGCCAGTTGGACGACTGTGAATTAACCCTCAAAGACCTGCATAATATTGCAAAAAGCTTCAACAAAATATTATACGGCATCCATCATCACCGCATTGAATATAGTGAAGGCCGCACAGCCGGAAATGGTAACGACAAAGGGAAATCGAAGAATGGAAGTTCAGATCGAAAACCGGCAAAGCAAACACAGGATCTCAAAGAAGAAGATTCAGCAAAAAGCAAGGGCCATCTTAAACGCCTTGGATTATCCTGACGCAGAACTTTCTATTCTCATCGTTGACGATCAACAGATTGCACGCCTCAATCAACAATACCTAAACCGAGAAGGCCCCACAAATGTAATAGCATTTGCCATGCAGGAAGGCCCGTTTACAGAAATAGCCCCCGACCTTCTGGGCGATGTTGTGATTTCAGTGGAAACGGCTCACCGCGAGGCAAAAAACGCCGGCCTCACTATGGCGACTTATTTTGATCGGCTTCTCATTCATGGTATTTTACACCTGCTGGGCTATGATCACGAAAACGACCATTCCGAAGCTCACAAAATGGAGCAGAAGGCCAATAAGATATTTGAATTTTTAAAATCACAACCTGCATCTTAACGGTTGTGTTCCGAATTAGGGGTCATCAAATGTGGGGGGCATCCCCAGCAAAGAGGGAGGTTCAGCTATGGCCGGTTTAGCAGTTAAAGTAAATATGGTTGCCGCCTTACGTGAAACCAGAAAAAGCGCATTTCCCGATCCGGTCGCCGCTGCAGTTTTAGCCGAATTGGCCGGAGCCGACGGTATCACCGTACACCTGCAGGCAGACCGACTGGACATTCAGGATAGAGATGTTCGCATCCTGCGCCAGACGATTCAAAGCAAACTGATCCTTGAAATGGCATCAAGCACCGAGATGGTCGGCATGGCACTGGACATCAAGCCGGATCATGTTACCCTGGTGCCAGAAAAACGGGTAGAATTCAGCGCCGGTGGTGGCCTGGACCTCGTTGTCTACAAAGAAGAAATCAGAGAAATTGTTGAAACTTTACAAAATAGCGGCATTCCCGTCGGTATTCTAATCGACCCGGATCCCGAACAGCTCAAACAGGCCCATCGTACCAATGCCAAAATTGTCGAGCTCCATACCGGTGCATATTGTGCAGCCAAAACATCCAAAACGCGGCATCAGGAATTTTTAAAAATGCTGGACGCCGTCAAACTGGCCCATAAACTCAACCTCAACATTAAAGCCGGTCACGGGCTGTGTTACAAAACCATCAAAACATTCAAGGGCCTGGGTGAAATCGACGAATTCAGCATTGGGCACAGTCTTATTTCTCGCGCTGTGTCAACAGGCATGGAAAAGGCCGTCCGGGAAATGATTGATCTCATTCGGACCCTTTAAATCATCTGGGCCCATAAAAAAGGAAAATACATCTTACCACAAAAGCACGAAAGCATAAAAAACACGAAAAATAAAAAGTAAAATTTCGTGCTTCTACCGTTTCGTGTTTTCGTGGTTAATTTATCGTTATGTGTCTGTTTAACCTTTCATGATGTAAAATGACCGTCTTGTACCGTATTTGCTTTTGGGGTTGCAAATGATTCTCGTAACCGCTGCTGAAATGCAGGAAATGGATCGTCAGGCAATTGAAGAACATTCAATTCCCGGTCTGGAGCTCATGGAAACCGCCGGACAAGGCGCGGCCATCGCGCTGCTCTCCTTATTTGACGATCAGGCCGAAGATGGCGTTAGCATCGTATGCGGCAAAGGAAATAACGGCGGCGACGGTTTTGTAATCGCCCGCGAGCTTGCCATCAAAGATTTCAATGTGACGGTCTATTTGCTCGCCAAAACTGAATCGGTCAGAGGAGATGCGGCAATTAACCTTAAACGCCTTGCTGCGCTTAACATCCCGGTCGTTGAAGTACCGGATGAAGACGCCTTTTCAAAAGCTAAAACCGACATCGCCCGTTCGGGTCTGCTGGTGGATGCTATTCTGGGTACGGGTTTAACGTCGGATGTCAGAGGTTTTTTCAAAATTGTCATTGATTTTCTAAACAGTACCGGCATTCCGGTATTTGCAGTCGATATCCCATCGGGCCTGAATGCAGACACCGGTCAACCCTGCGGGACAGCCATCCAGGCGCAAGGCACGGCCACTTTCGCCCTGCCTAAAATCGGTCATTACACTTATCCGGGCGCTGCGCACACCGGAAAGCTTGACGTTATTGACATTGGCATACCGGAGACAGTCGTGGAAGCCGTCGGTCCCAAACAATACCTGCTTACCGCTGATCGCATCGCCAGTTACTTTCAACCGCGCCCTGCAGACATGCACAAGGGTAAAAGTGGCCACCTGCTGGTCGTTGCCGGCTCAACCGGAAAGACCGGTGCAGCCGCCATGACGGCCCAGTCGGCTATGCGCGCCGGTGCCGGCCTGGTGACCCTGGGCATTGCCGAAAGCCTCAATCCGATTATCGAAACACTGGTATTGGAAGTGATGACAGCACCTTTGACGCAACGCCAGGGCGGTAGCATAGCAGACACCGCCCTAGATGAGATCCTTGCATTGGCAGACGGAAAATCATGTCTGGCCTTTGGACCGGGGATCGGCCAGGCCACTGAAACCCGAAATCTTGTCGAAAAACTCGTCAGCCGAATTGATATACCGATGGTCATCGATGCGGATGGTCTCAATAATATTGCCGGGCAAACCGATCTGTTGAAAAAGCTAAAAGCACCGACTGTGCTGACTCCCCATCCTGGAGAAATGGCCCGGCTAATTGAAAGCACACCGGCAGCCATCCAGCAAAACCGCCTCGCGTGTGCCCGGGATTTTGCCGCCCATTTCGGTGTACATCTTGTCTTAAAGGGAGCCGCAACCATCATCGCCCACCCCGATGGCACGGTTTTTGTCAATCCTACCGGCAATCCCGGGATGGCCGCCGGGGGTATGGGTGACGTGCTAACCGGTGTGCTGGCCGGATTTATCACCCAGGGATTTTCTCCAAAAGAAGCCGCCCATGCCGCCGTATATCTTCATGGAGCCGCCGCCGATACGCTGGCAATGTCAACGGGTCCAATTGGCTACCTGGCCGGTGAGGTGATGAATTCAATTCCGGGAGAAATTAAAAAAGTACTGGCCTAACTGAACCAGAGGCTATTGGTTATTTGTTATAGGATTTGAGCCCATGGCAAAACAGTCAAATGCTTCAGGCAAATAACCCGTAACTGATAAACCATACCGCACCGACCCATGGCCAAACATAACATCCAGATAACGACACGTTCTGTATCGGAAACTCAAGATCTGGGGCGAACCCTGGGTGCTGCCATAAAACAGCCGATCATCATAGCCTTAACCGGTGACCTCGGAAGCGGCAAAACCGCATTTGTACAGGGGCTGGCAAAGGGGCTTGATGTCTCTGAAAAGTATTATGTGACCAGCCCAACGTTCACCCTCATCAATGAATACCCCGGACGACACCCGCTTTACCATGTGGATCTTTACCGGATCGAACACTTTATTGAACTGGATGATATCGGACTGGATGAAGTGCTGCTGGCAAATGCCGTCATCGCCATCGAATGGGCCGAGAAACTATCCAGGGATACCCTATCAAACCGTCTGCAACTTCAATTTGGAATTACAGATGAAAGCGCCCGGCGCATCGACATATTTGCATATGGACATCCGGCCGCTAATTTGCTAAAAGCTCTGGAACTTCAGTTTCAGAATAAAATAAAGCTGTAAGTACCATATGAATACCGAATGGAAGCCAGTTTTAAAATATCGCCACTAGGGTACAAAGACACGCAGTAAATACAAGCCGAATCATTCTTGTCATCTTCGTGTTTCTTCGTGCGCTTTGTGGTACGGGGAGAAATCAAGAAAAAATGGCGTTAATTGTTCAAAAATACGGCGGGACCTCTGTTGCCAATCTGGATCGCATTCAGAACGTGGCAAAACGGATTGCCAAAACCTATGACAAGGGCCATGCGGTGGTTGTCATTCTATCGGCCATGGCCGGTATTACCGACAATCTGATCGATATGGCCGGTAATATTTCCCAGACACCGGACAAACGTGAGCTGGATGTTTTACTGGCCACCGGCGAACAGACCACCTCCGCCCTGCTGGCCATGACCCTTAAGTCAATGAATTACCCGGCGCAGTCGCTGCTAGGACATCAGGCCGAAGTTCTGACCGACCAATGCCATGGCAATGCACGCATTCTAGACATTCGGGCGGAGCGTATTCAGGAATTACTGCAGGATCGGCACATCGTTGTGGTGGCCGGGTTTCAGGGTTGCGACCCCAATGGTAACATTACGACCCTGGGTCGCGGGGGATCAGACACATCGGCAGTCGCCATAGCCGCGGCACTTAAAGCCGATGTCTGTGAAATTTATACCGACGTGGATGGCGTCTATACGGCCGACCCCAACATCTGCCCGCAAGCCCGCAAACTGGATGCCGTTTCATATGACGAAATGTTGAATATGGCCAGCCTGGGCGCCAAGGTCCTACAGATTCGATCGGTTGGATTTGCCAAAAAATACAACATACCGGTACACGTCAGATCATCGTTCAGCGAGGAGGAGGGAACCATGGTAGTCGATGAAAATTCCGGCATGGAGCGCCTGGTGGTCTCCGGCGTTACCCATGACAAAAATCAAGCCCGTATCACCTTAAAAAAAGTTCCGGACATCCCCGGGATCGCCGCCGAAATTTTTACGCCCGTGGCCAATGCCGGAATTGTCGTGGATATGATTATTCAAAATACCCGCGCTGAAGGACAGACGGATTTGACCTTCACTGTTCCGAGGGCCGATTTTAAGCAAGCGCTCGAAATGCAGACAGCGATTGCCAAGAAAATTCAGGCCGAAGACGTGTTCGGGGACGAAAAAATCGCCAAGGTCTCCGTCATCGGGGTGGGCATGAAAGACCACTCCGGGGTTGCATCCAAAATGTTCAATGCCCTGGCTAAAGAAAGTATCAACATCATGATGATCAGTACTTCTGAGATTAGAATTTCCTGTGTCATCGAAGAAAAATACACCGAACTGGCCGTGCGTGTGTTGCATTCGGCTTTTGGGTTGGATAAGAACGGATAGCTGATAACTGAATCTTGCATGAAAATTAATGCGCATTTTAATCATCATAGCTTCGCCCTGTAGTGCCTTGCATATGAAAGCCGCCGACGCCTGAAAGATCCAGGAATCACAAATGGTGGATCTAAAAAGCCTATTGCAATGAACTGCAGACCGCTATATTTAGCCAAACACAGTCATATGAAGAAATTTAGCAGGGAGCAGATGATTATTACACTGCTGGTCGGTGCATTTATTCTGGGCATTTTTGTCTATCGATATTTATTTATGTTCTAATGTTGATCGCATCGGCGCTGACATGCGTCAGAGCAGAAACGCAGGTCGCGGATTCAATGTTGACTTGATCAGGTGAGTGCTGCTAATGTCAACACCAGCGCAAGGATTCGACCAACCGCAAGGCGTCGCAAGGGTTGACTTCGCTCAATGTCTTGGAATATCCTTGCGCTACTGCGAATGAGGAAAATAGCCCGGCCATTCAAAGCCAGAGACCATGAAGCCTTCACCCCGATTTTAGGCGTCAAATCGGGATTTTCATTTTGGGTTAATCGAAATTTGCCGCTGCACGCCAAAAGATCCTGAGAAAACACGCGTTTGTATCTTGCAACCACTGGTTTGCCCCCCGCTGAAGAAAATGTAATAATTGACAAACCAAAAAATTCCTGTTTTGCTTATGAGGTCAGATACCGTGTCACCGAATGGTGGATCAAGCCGGAAAGAATTTTAGATTTCAAATCAGATAAACAGGTTGTACAGACTTATATCGAGAAGGAGGTAAGCCATGTCTAAAAAAGTTGCAGCCATCGTTTTGAGTTTGTCCCTTTTGATTGTGTTTTCATGTGTCTCAAAAAGCAAATATGTCGAGCTTGAAAATCAGATGAGTAAAACCCAGGCCCAACTGATAGAAGAAAACAAGGGCCTCTCGGCGCAGATCGCGCAATTAGAGCGCGATTTGGAAAAAGAAAGAACAACTGTTGCGGTTCAAAAAACCGAACTGTCAGAATTAGATAAACAGCGCCAGGAAATAGAAGGTAATCTCAAAGCGCAGATTGCCAATAAGGACGTCCGCATACAGGAAATCGAAGGAAAATTAATGGTGACCTTTGTCGATAAGATTTTGTTTGATTCCGGCAGTGTCAGAATCAAACCGGAAGGCCAGGAAGTTATTTTAAGATTGGCCGAATCCTTTAAAGACAATCAAGACCAGATGATTGTTGTGCAGGGCCACACAGATGATGTCAAAATCGGTGGCGCTCTGCTCAATAAGTTTCCAACCAACTGGGAGTTGTCGGCCGCCAGGGCTACAGCGGTTGTGCGGCTTTTGCAGGATAAAGGAGAAATCGACCCCGCCCGATTAACAGCCAGTGGTTTTAGCTATTACAAACCGGTCGCTTCCAATGAAACCGAAGAGGATCGCAAACAAAACCGCAGAATTGAAATTATGCTGATGCCCGTGCGGTAAGTGGCATTAATCCCAAATATCGGGCCACCGGCAGGCTGTTTATCATAGCGTTTTGAAGAAATTGACGCGACCGGCCTCATTTGGGTTTTTGATTGTCGGGAGGAAGTTGGTGCTTTATTGTATCTTCAATCTCTTCGGCAATACGGGCTGCCGCTTGCGCCGGGTCCTTTGCATCCCGAATCGGTCTGCCAATGACCAGATAGTCTGCCCCAGCGTTGATGGCCTCAGCCGGAGTGGTTATCCGGCGTTGATCCTCTTCAGGCGTCATCGACCAGGCCGGCCGAATCCCCGGTGTCACGGTTAGAAAATCTTGGCCGATGGTTTCCTTGATCCGACTCACCTCGAGCCCCGAACAGACGACACCGGCGCAACCGGCGGCATGGGCGACACCCGCCTTGCGGGTGACGGTCAACAGCAGATCATCATATAAATCCCGGCGGTAACCGGCCGATTTCAAGTCTTGCGCCGAGACACTCGTCAAGACCGTGACGCCCAGGATCCCCACTTTGCCGCCACCACCGTCAACCGCCGCCGCCAGCATTCGTGATGTCTCACCGACATGAACCGTGGCAAAAGCAACGCCCATATCGGCAATTCGTGCCATCGCCCGCTTGACCGTCGCCGGTATGTCATGCAGCTTTAAATCCAGAAACACCCGGGCTTGAGTTTGTGAATGAATAAAGCCAACAATCTCAGGGCCGGCCTGAATGAAGAGTTCCAGCCCGACTTTGAAAAGCCCCACGCTCTCTTTCAACAGCCCGATATAATTTTTGGCCGCCTCGACGGTGGCAACATCCAGGGGAAAAATTATGCGGTCTTTGCCTGATTTCATAACCTTCCATTCAACTTCTTTATTTCGTTAGTGAAGATAGGCGACTTCAAGAATACGGAGTGTTGGAGTAATTAAGTGCTGGAGTAATGGTGCAATCTTGATTTTGGAATTTGGAATTCGGATTTCGGATTTATAAATGATGGAAATCAATGCCCAGTCGTTTAGTCGGCCCTTTAATCCAAAATCCGAAATCTAAAATCCAAAATATGAAGGGTACCAACACTCCACTACTCCAAAGGTTTTTGATTCTCCCCATACTGCTGCTTCATCCAGCGCTGATAGTGTGCGCCGTTTTTTATCTGATCCACCCAGGCCTGATGATCCAGGTACCATTCAATGGTTTTGCGAATTCCACTTTCAAATGTCTCCTGCGGCATCCAGCCCAGCTCATCTGTCAGTTTGCTGAAGTCGATGGCATATCGCTTGTCATGGCCGGGTCTGTCTTCTACAAATGTAATCAGGTTGCGCCGCGGAGATGCAGCGGCACCGGGGACCATATCATCGAGCAGATCGCAAATGCGCCCGACCAGATCAATGTTGGCCATTTCACACTGACCGCCGATATTGTACATTTCCCCCCGTTTGCCTGCTTGCATGATTTTCCAGATTGCCTGACAGTGATCGGTTACAAACAGCCAATCCCTCACATTGCGCCCGTCGCCATACACGGGCAGCGGCTTGCCCTCAAGAGCGTTTAAAATCATCAGCGGAATCATTTTTTCAGGAAACTGATAGGGGCCATAATTATTTGAGCAATTGGAAATCGTCACCGGTAGACCGTAGGTTTTAAAATACGCTCTGACCAGATGATCGGAAGACGCTTTGGAAGCTGAATAGGGACTGTTGGGCCGGTAAGGCGTATGTTCAGTAAAATAACCGTTCATGCCCAATGATCCGTAGACCTCGTCTGTGCTGACATGGTGAAACAATTTCAGTTGATGTTTGGTCCCGCGGGCTAATTCGAGCAGCCGAAAAGTACCTTCAATATTGGTTTTAATGAAAGCATCCGGCTCTATAATCGAGCGATCGACATGGGATTCGGCGGCAAAATTGCAGATGGCATCTACTGCGTATCGATCAAATATGTCCGCCATCGCCCGGGTATCACAGATATCGACCTTTTCAAATATATAGCGCTTCACATATTTTTTCTCAGCTGCCACCAGATTATCAGGGTTGCCGGCGTAAGTCAGTTTATCGACGTTTATAATCCGCCCATTAAATCCGGCATTTGACAGCATATAGTAAATGAAATTTGTGCCAATAAAGCCGCAGCCACCGGTAACGAGAATGTTTTGCATTGGTTCTCCTGATATTCTAATGAAACGCTTTCAGAAAATGAGGCTCTTTAATCCATCAGGTGTCGGGTGTCAGGTGTCAGCAGACATACGCCCGAAATCAATAACAGCTAAAGCCCTGCGATCGTAACTGGTACTGAGAGACAACGTCCCGATGCCGGCCACCGAGGGCCTGACACCTGAACACTGAAACCTGAAACCCAGAGCTATGTCGTATCTTATATGAATATGACGATAAAGTAAATTTCCTTCCCCGGAAATAACGTGATTAGATTTGTGTTGAAACAATTGACTTTATAATGATATATGATAAATTTTTAATATTTACAGATAAATATCGAATACATGCCTGCCGAATGGTGCGCAGCGAAAACCCTGATGTCCGATAAACACCGATACCACGTAGCCGCCGGAAGTTTCCGGGTGGATACCCAAAAGCCAATGATCCTGGAAGCCTATCTGGGGACCTGTGTCGGCGTGGCACTATATGATCATTTAGCCGGCGTCGGCGGCCTGATTCATTTGCTGCTGCCCGAGCCGGCGATTCCGGACGACAGCTTTCAACCGGAAAAATACGCATCCACCGGATTTCCGCCTTTCGTGCAGGCCTTATACGCTCAGGGGGCGACGGCCGAAAACCTGAAAGCCTGCATCGCCGGAGGCGCTCTGGTCGGTCCGGCAAACGATACCGATTTTGAACTGGATATCGGCGGGCGGACTGCCGAGCGCGTCATGCAGTTGATAAAGGCCGAGCACATACAGGTCGAGATGCTCGAAACCGGGGGTTTTTTCACCTGCCGGCTTGAAATGGATCTGGATACAGGTAATTTTTTGATCGAGCCGGCCGGATCTGACAAGCTTGCCGACAATGTCGATATGAAGGTGCCGGAGCCCCGGGAAATCAGCCGCGCCATTAAAGATTTGCAGCCCATTCCGCAAATCGCATTAAAAATTTTTCGGCTGATGCATTCAGAGGACTATAATATTAAAAATATATCCGAGGAAATCCGAAAGGATCAGGTCATCAGCGCCAGGACACTGCAGCTTTGCAATTCAGTCATATTTACCCGTTCCCAGAAAATCGAGTCTTTAGAACACGCGATCGTCATGCTGGGGCAGCATCTGTTACTTAAACTGGTCATCTCGGCCTCTTTGGATAGCTTTTTTAGCCAGATCGGTACGGGCTATTCGTTGTGTAAAGGCGGTATATACCATCATGCGGTCGGCACGGCCGTCATTGCCGAAAAATTGGCAACCCTTACCGGGCAGGCTGAGCCGTCTCTGGCCTATACAGCCGGCCTGCTGCACGATATTGGCAAGGTGGCCCTGGATCAATTCATCCACTCTGGATTTCCGCTTTTTTACAGGGAGTGCCATCAGGGTCAAAAGAATTTTTCTGAAGTCGAAAAGCAGCTGCTTGGAACCGATCATACCGAAGTGGGCGCAGAGCTGGCGCTGAACTGGTCTTTTCCCGAATCACTGGTCGAGATCATCCACTTTCACCATCAGCCTGAAAATGCTACCCGACACGATGCGCTGGTCCACATCGTTTACCTGGCCGACCTGCTGATGAGTCGATTTCACACCGGTCTGGAGATGGAACGTTTGGGTACCGAAAGCCTGGCCTCCCGCCTGGCTGTTATCGGTCTGTCAATTGCTGAATTTCCGAAACTGATCGATCAGATCCCCATAAAAGTGCTGGAGGCATCGCCTGAACTGGCGTTGATACAAGCGTAAAGCATACGGTCGCGTATCCGCGCTCAGCACAACAGCGATGAAAACAGTTTAACATTATGACAAAATCACAAAAGAAAAAATGGGTCGCAATCCAACCGGATCAACAGGCACTTTTGCGCGAGCTGCCGGGTGTGGATTACCTGCTGAATCTGGTCACCCGACAAGCCTTCGCTGATAATATCCCGCATGCCGTGGTGGTCAAGGCCATTCGCGGCGTAATTGAAAGCCGCAGACAGCAGATCCTGGCCAGCAGCCCGACTAGCGGGTATGATCGCATATCGGATTCACAGATGATCGCGTCCGTGAAACAATCAATTCATCAGGCCATGACACCCAACCTGAGGCGCACGATTAATGCTACCGGGATTGTGGTTCATACCAATTTAGGCCGCTCGCTGCTGGCGTCTGAGGTAATTGACCATCTGGTGACCATCGCCAGTCGCTATTCCAACCTGGAATATGACCTGGTTGCCGGTCGCAGAGGATCACGCTACAGCAGCGTTGAAGAATTGATCTGTGAAATCAGCGGTGCTGAGGCGGCTCTGGTGGTCAACAATAACGCCGGAGCGGTCCTGTTAAGCCTTGAGACCCTCGCACGGGACAAACAGGTGATCGTCTCACGCGGTGAGCTGGTGGAAATCGGCGGCTCCTTCCGGGTGCCGGATGTGATGGCCAAAAGCGGCGGTATCCTCAAAGAGATCGGAACCACCAACCGCACGCATTTGTCAGATTACGCCAATGCGATTGGCCCGCAAACCGGCTTACTGTTAAAAGTCCATACCAGCAACTACAGCGTGGTCGGCTTCACTGCGGAGGTGTCTTTGCGGGAACTCGTTGATTTGGGCGCAGCGCATCAACTGCCGGTCATGGAGGATCTGGGCAGCGGCACCTTCATCGATTTTTCCAAGTACGGCCTGCTAAAGGAACCCACCGTTCAGGACTCGGTGAACGCAGGTACGGATGTGATCACCTTTAGTGGGGATAAACTGTTGGGGGGGCCGCAGGCCGGTATTATCGTCGGGAAAAAGAAAATTATCGACGCCATTAAAAGCAATCCGATAACACGGGCATTGCGGATCGACAAACTCACATTGACCGCGCTGGAAGGCACCCTGCGATTGTACCGTGATGAACAAAGAGCGATCCGCCTGATTCCCACATTACGCATGATCATGCTTCCACTGGCCGAGATTCGAAAACGCGCACAGGGCCTTGCGGATCGGTTGAAGCAAATCGGCGGTGCCCGCCTGCACATCCAGCTTCTCAAGCGTGCCTCCAAAACCGGCGGCGGCGCCCTGCCCCTTATGGAGCTTCCCAGCCTGTGCATCGGCCTCCAGGTGGATGGCCAATCACCCAATACCCTGGAGAAAATGATGCGCACCAACGATCCGCCTATTATTGGCCGAATCGAAGATGATATGTTCGTAATGGACCCTCGCACTATCCAGAAAGACGAGTATCCCACTATTGAAACTGCATTTGAAAATCGGATAATGAAAGCCTGATATGCCAAAAGATCAATCTGACCTTTACCACCACCGTGAATCGACGCGGCACTTTTTGCACGCTAAAGCGGAAGCAGACGGCCTGCACAAGAATCGAATTCGCATCCCCGCAACCATTCAAAAGGCGATTCAATCCATTTATCCGGGGTTGCTGACGGGACAGGCCTTTTTGGATCACGCATTGGAGCAGCTAAGCCCGGCTGCGCAGTTGGCCGGCATGGTTTTCCAGATCGATGACACTGTGCGCACCGGTTCTCAAAAACCCGCTATCGAACCAGCGGTGGCTCATAAAAGGGCTGCCAAATTATTTAATAATTTTAGTAAAAAACATAATGGTATCTGGGGGCTGCTAAACCCGGGATTGTTCGGTGCCTTTTTTGCTCAGAAAACCGGTGATCTGTGCTTCACGCTCGTACAACAATTTCAACAAACCTCCAAAAATAAATCCGCCTTAACCGTCAGTGCCGGCATCGCCGAATATCCGTCCCTTAATTATCAACCGGCCGATGTTATTCCCAACGCACTCAAAGCACTGGATCATGCTGCCTTTTTAGGACCGAACAGCGCAGTGATTTTTGATGCCATCAGCTTAAACATCAGTGGGGATCAACTGTTTGAAAAGGGCAATATCAATGGTTCCATTGAAGAATTTCAACAGGCCCTTAAAATGGACCCGACCAACATTAATGTTCACAACAGTATAGGTGTTTGCTATGGCCTGCTGGGAGAATATGAAAAGGCGGAATCGGAATTTATTTCAACAGTCAGATTGAATCATGCCGAGGTCATGGCCTGGTATAATATGGGTTTTATTCATATGTTAAATGGAGACCGCCATAAAGCTCTAGATCTTTTTTTTAAGGCCAATGCTATCAATCAAGACGTATTCGAAGTCAACTTTCAAACCGGTAGATTATTGATAGAATTGAACCAGCCCGAGAGCGGCAAAAAATTTCTCAAGCGCGCTGCTGTTTTGGAGCCGACTTCCGGTGCGGTATTTCGGTATCTGGGTGAGTGCTATACGCACATCGGCAAGGTTGACG
>JAHEIW010000318.1 GCA_024639185.1 Deltaproteobacteria bacterium
AAGATCTGGTGGTGGCGGTCAGCGACGATGGACCCGGCATCGAACCGGAGCATCATGAAATGGTTTTTCAACGCTATGCCCAGGTCAAAGAATGTGCAATCGTGTCTCGCAAAGGTCATGGTCTGGGTCTGGCCGGGGCCAATATTATCTCCCGTTGCCTGGGCGGTAAGCTCAACCTGGAAAGCGAGAAAGGGCAGGGGGCTACTTTTCGATTAACCATACCCTTGAGTCTTGACAGCGAGTAAGAACCTTTCCAAAAATGTCTTTTGGCCCGATATCTTTATTGGTGCCTCGTTTCAAATCCTCCACAGATAACAATATGCCTGCGGTTTTAAACTCGGCTCCGCCGCGATCTCGAACCAAAATCCTATTTTTGAGATGGCTTCCAGTTTGCCGTCCCAGAAATGATTAACAATATCATCCGGATCTCACTTAGAAGATACCAACGCTCAAATTGCCAGACGGACATGTTGTTTTCTGAAAGGCGATATGCCGATTGTTGACCCTCTGGCTACACTGTGCCACGATATTTGGGATGATGGCCTCCAAAGCATTTGTCTTAACCCATGGCGCAGGTTGAATCCCAAATATCGGGGCAGCGGCACTTTGCAATTCATAACGCCTTTCAGAAAATGACATGGCCGGCCCTTAGTTGGTAAATTATTTCCTAGACACGCTGCTAGGTTACCATCCACTTGATACCAATTATAGGAACAATACTCATATGACCTGTGGGTTTAGTGACATTTAATCTATTGTCGATACTAAAAAAAGGCAGCGCCATTAGCGGCGCTGCCTTTTTATGGTCCGATATGGATAAAGAAGCCTCAGCCCCATTTGTGCTTTTTTTTGTGTGTTTTCTTCAATTGACCAGGCGGATACTGTTTTACATGATCCGCATAGTGAACATAGGGTTTATCGGTATGCATTTCGATGTTGACTGAATCTCCCAGGCGGAAACGAAGATGGACCGGCAAAGACGCACCCACCTCCCAGCGATCGCTCCTCAGATAAAAGTATATTTTTCTGCCACAATCATAATAGACAGAACAGGACGGATAATACCGATACGTATGCTTGGCCCGATATCCGTGTGCCGGGGCATGCGCCGGCGGCCCCTTTTTGATGACAGGCGGGTGTTGCTGGCTTGACCCGCTACCACCGTTAACAATGATGCTGCCGCCTGTCGTTCCGCAACTGATAAAACACAGTCCAACTGAGAATGTGACGATCAATGCGGCAATACCATTTAGATTTTTAAAATTCATCTGCAACCTCCAAATGATTGGCAAAAGGATTGTTAAAATATGGTTTCAACTACTGTATCGGTATGGGGAGAGGTTTACTTGAATCAAAATCGAATGACAGCGATAGTGGTGATAAAAAACGGCAACGTGTGGCGCCCCACAGACAGAAAAACAAAATCATGGCACCACCGCAAACGACCGTAATCTCTGCGGCGGCAGGGTTTTTGGCCTTTCTAACGCAAACGGGCCGGCGATACGACTGCCGACCCAAATGCGATTTGCCCGTTTATGTGGGTGTCAAAGACCGGTGCCTACTCTTTTCGTCCAGCCCGCATAGCCATCTTTTAAGCGCTTTCTTATCGGGTACGTTGCTGACTTGGGCCTCAGCTGTAAATTTGACCATCGTCCGCTCGTTCAGCGCACAATGAGATTGGCAACGGATCTGTCGCTCGTGATGAAATGCGGCATGCAGGGCCGTCTAATTTATTTAGATGGGGCCGGTGGAGAGGTATGGTGATCGGCCATCCACAAAGATGGCCGATCACCTCTGAATTTCAGGTTAGCCCAGAATGGCCTGCAGGTCTTCCTGCGGTGATTTAATGGGCATGATGTTGAATTTGTCTACCAACACGTTCAAAACATTGGGTGAAACAAATGCGGGCAGGCTGGGGCCCAGGCGGATGTCTTTTATTCCCATATAGAGCAGGGTCAGCAAGATTGCGCAGGCTTTCTGCTCGTACCAGGAAAGAATCATGGACAGCGGTAAATCGTTGACGTCGCATTCGAAAGCATCGGCCAGCGCCGAGGCGATCTTGATGGCCGAATAGGCATCGTTGCATTGTCCGACATCCAGCAGGCGCGGAATGCCGCCGATATCCCCCAGGTCCTTGTCGAAGAATCGGAATTTGCCGCAGGCCAGGGTCAGGACGACGCAATCGTCAGGGATTTGCTCGACAAATTGGGTATAATAATCACGGCCAGGTTTGGCGCCGTCACAGCCGCCGACCAGGAAAAAATGTCGAATGGATTTGCTTTTCACCGCCTCGATGACCTGATCGGCGACGCCCATGACCGCATTACGGGCAAAACCGACCATTACCTGTTTGCCGTTTTGATCCTCGCTGAAACCGGACAATGCCAGAGCCTTTTCGATGACCGGCGTGAAATCGTGTCCGCTGACGTGCCGCACGCCCGGCCAACCGACCAGACCGGTCGTAAAAATACGGTCCTTGTATGAATCTCTGGGTTTCTGGATGCAATTGGTGGTCATTAATATCGCACCGGGAAATGCATCGAATTCTTTGGCCTGATTTTGCCAGGCACTGCCGTAGTGGCCATAAAAATGAGAATATTTTTTTAGCTTCGGATAGCCGTGACAGGGCAGCATCTCTCCATGGGTGTAAATATTGATGCCTTTGCCCTCGGTTTGCTTCAAAATTTCTTCAAGGTCTTTGAGATCATGGCCGGACACCAGAATCGCTTTGCCGGCTTTGGCGCCTAAGGGAACTGCGGTAGGCACAGGGTGGCCGTAGGTGCCCGTATTGGCAGCATCCAGCAATTCCATGGTTCTCAAATTGACCTCGCCACATTTCATGACCAGTGCAATGTAATCATCGACGCTTAGATGCTTGTTGAGAGTGGATGCCATGCCTTTCTGCATAAAAGCATACACGCTGTCGTCTTCCTGCCCCAGAATGGCGGCATGGTCGGCATAGGCGGCCATGCCACGAATGCCGTAAATCAACAATTCACGCAGCGAAAGGATATCGGCGTCGATGTCCGGGTCCGATTGGACGCCGACTTTTTCCCCTTGAGCCACCAGCGTTTCAGTATCAGATCCAGGCACAAAGGATGCGGGGCCGTCTCCAAAATCGATATG
>JAHEIW010000319.1 GCA_024639185.1 Deltaproteobacteria bacterium
CAAAGGAGCAAAAAAATGCCGCTAAAAGGAAAAACCATTGGAATCCTTGTTGGCCCCGGATATGAAGATCTGGAATTCTGGGTGCCTTACATGCGCGTCAGGGAAGAGGGGGCGCAGGTCAAAATAATTGCCTCTAAAGGCGGAGAATCTTTTACCAGCAAAAGCGGCGGACTGACCGCGGTAAGTGAAGTCGCAGCCGGCGAGATCACTGCCGATCAATTGGAGGCGTTGCTGGTGCCCGGCGGATGGGCGCCGGACAAGCTGAGGCGGGATCCGGATGTCCTGCAACTGGTTCGAGAGATGAACCGCCTGGGCAAAATCCTGGGATTTATCTGTCATGCCGGGTGGGTTGCGGCAAGCGCCGGAATCTGTAAAGGCAAACGGGCAACCGGCAGCACCGGTATCAAGGATGATCTGGAAAATGCCGGTGCCGTATGGGTAGATGAGCCCGCCTTCCGGGAGGGCAACCTGGTGTGGGGGCGGGTGGTGGCCGATATTCCGGACTACTGCCGCGAGCTGATCAACGCGCTGCAATGACTGCGGTGAAACACATCTGACCAGAAGATTGTCATTTCATGGACGTACCCAATTACATACAGTCTCAAGGGCCGCGTTTATTTAAATGACTTACTCTTTTTCTGGGTAGTACCGTTCGAGACTGCCGACGCCAATGATAATTTCATTTTCATCAACCGCCTCGATTTTAAACTTGTAGCGCCCCGAATCGGCAAAAGGGCAGGGCCCTTCAATTTGATCGAGCACACCTTTTTTGATGATGCCGCTGCCGTCATAATCCAGCGTTTGATTGCCATGCGACATCCCGTGGTCGTACAGGGAGACGACCAGCGTCCTGGTGCCATCAGGAATGCCGCCGACCCGTATTTCCGGATTACCGCCCACGGCACAGGGCACCAGACCTTCCCAGGTAAAATCGATTTTCAGCTCAACGGCATCCGGGCTGACGTTTGAGCAGCCGAAGAAACCAGGAATGAGCGCCAACAAGATCAATGCAATTGAAGCTTTCATTGTTGTCCTCCGGATACCGCATCCACCATGAGAAAGTAATAATTTCATGGACGTCCCTAATTTGACCCGCCCATCAGATCATGTCACAATAGGAAATATACAGATACGAAACGTGTTACCATAGAAAAATCAAGGAATGCAATTATGAAAAAAAAGATAATGGTTGCTGCTATGGCGCTGTCTTGTGGCTGCGCCGCATTGTTTGCCTGTTCGAATAATAATGAAGCCGAATCAGAACCGCCAAAAGGCGTCATTGAACAAATGACCGATAATGCCGCCAAAAAAGCGGTCAACCGAATTCGGTCGCCCCTTGATAAAGCACGTTCTGTCGCGGATCAGGAACAAGATCGACTGAATGATATGGATCAATCGTTAAATGATTAATAATAAACCGATTCGCGACCAGCCATATAAATCTAATCGAACCTTTATTCTTGTGTCGATCGTGCTCTCCTAAAAACCAGCTCGACTTCTGATGTTCTCTTCGTATCACCCATGGTAATCTTTTGCGAAATTCTCAATGTATTTTCCCCTGGGCTACGAGGATACATCCGGCGATGGCATCCCGCATTCAGCAGCCTATTTCTTAGAATAGAGTGTCTCAAATAAAAGTTCCACCATATTCACGATCCGAGGTCCCGTGCGGCAGGTTAAAGCACAATCAAAAGTATAGACTTTGCCTGACTGAACGGCTTGCAACGACTGCCATGCATTTTTATCTGCCCTACCGGCGGTTGCGTTAAGATCAAAGCCGCAATTAAATATGACCTCAGGATCCCATTCCCGCAGGTGGGTCAAGGTAATCTTGGGATAGGCTTCTTTTTCTGTGCAGGTAACATTTTGTCCTCCGGCCCGGGAGATGATATCGTATTGAAACGACAGGGGGCCGGCAACATGGAACCAGCCATTATCCATGTCTAGAATACGGCAAACAGTTTGTCTGGTTTCGCTCCCGATTATGCCGGCCCTGGCATCTATCGCGGACAGGCGGGCACGAAGATTCGATTCCAGGTCATGCGATACGTCTGGCGCACCCAGAATTTCCCCTATCCTTGCCATGTCAGTGATGGCCTCTTCAACAGTTTGTGGATTGACAACTATAAAACGAATGCCCTGCGATTCTAACTCGGGCTTCATTCGCTCGTGAGCCGTTTGCAGCCCCAATACCAGATCGGGTTTCAGAGCCAACAGTTTTTCTATGTCCGGTTCGAACCAGCAAGCGACATTTGGCAAATCCTTAACCACTGTGGGATAGTCGCAACTGTCGGTAACTCCGACCACTCGATGACCTAATCCCAGAGCAAACAAAATTTCGGTTAAAGAAGGCGTTAGTGAGATAATCCTTTCCGGCATGCGCTTGTCTTCCTGGATAATGACGATCTCCTTTCAAAAAACGAGTTATCGGAAATGGCAACGGTTCAATTCAATCTTCACTATTCATATCTGAAATTTGATGAGCCGGGGAGACACCCCGATTGAAAGTACATTTCCGGCAATACGCCTCCCGGAAACATTCAGGGTCGAAATGCGCACCTTGAAAATTCACATGTTCCAGTCTGGCGCCATTAAAAACAACAGCGCTGAGGTCAGCACTGCTGAAATCGGAATTGAAAATTTGTGCGTTGTGGAAATCGGCTTCCCGCAGCCTTGTATGGCTAAAGTCAGCCAATTGGATGGTGCTATCGGTAAAGTTGGCCTTTTGCAGGACGGCTGATTTCCATGTTGAGAACCTGAGGTTGGTGGCCGTAAGATTGGTGCTTTGTAGCACGACTTTCGTTAAATATGCGTTATGGAAAAATGCCCCCTCAAGATCCACATCCGTTAGGGTCGCACTGGAAAAATCGGTAAATTGGAGATTGGCCCGGCTAAAATCGCAGCCATCCAGGATAACCCCTGTCAGGATACTCCACTGAAGATGGGCCTGGTTGAATCGGCATCTTCGAACATTGGCCCCCTGGAGATTAGCGGTGCGTAGATTGGCACCGCCAAAGTCGACATCCTCAATAACTGCGCGTGTCAGGATCGCACCAAAAAGATCACGGTCGGATAAGTCAATGCCATTCAATTCAGCTCTAAGCCCCCGGTTGCCCGATGA
>JAHEIW010000027.1:0-5685 GCA_024639185.1 Deltaproteobacteria bacterium
TGACCCCATGTTGCAGCGCCTGCTGCAAATCAGAGAGCGCGAATACATGTATGTCGATACCCTCAATCAGCAATATGAAGGGTTTTACGCTGAAATGTGGCCGGCTTACGAAAATTGGCGTCAGTTGAATTTGACCGAGCGTGAGGCCATCAAAAAGATAAGAAAGGAGGCCATAACCAAACAATTGATCGGCGCGCTGTTAATCGCCGGAGCGATTGCCGCCGGTTCACAGGATGTCAATATCGGTCGTGTGCTGGCACCGGCAATGGTGATTATCGGCGGACAGGTGTTCATCAGCGGCTGGAATGTGTCAAAAGAAGCCGAGATGCATAAAGCGGGTATCGAAGAACTCAGCGATTCATTTGGTTCTGAAATGCAACCGGTGACGATGGAGTTTGAAGGGCAGCAATACGAGTTGACCGGATCCGCCGAGGAGCAGTTTAAAAACTGGAAAAAACTGCTGCGCCAGATCTATTTTGCCGAAACCGGTTTTGAGCCCACACCCGCACCCGACCAGGGGGAAACAAAAAATGACCAGGATATATAGAGGCCGTTTCAAAACCCCTTTTAGGTGGGTTTGCGGCTTTTCGCACTTCAAATCATCAGCGCTTGTCCGTTAGGATCCGGGCTGCAGGCGATCCGTGAAGCCGAGCTGACGCGCATCTGCAACACGGTAACCGGATTCAAATCCTGAAATCACGAAAATGGCTATGGTCAACCCAAAGCCTTTCATATTTTCGTGATTTTTTATATAGTTGCCTCTGAAGGGCGCTGGTGTGCCGTCCCATATGGAGTTTATAAAATCAGAGCGCGCTGTTTGGCCATGTCATTTTCTGGGACCCGAACGAGCATCCCCGGGTGTCTCAAATATCTTAAACCGGCACTGGACCGCATAAAAAACCATGCTGAATTTAGCAAAAAACCAACTGCTGTTTTCGCGCTTTCGCCTGAGCGAGTTGATCGGTCAGGGTGGCATGGGACAGGTCTGGCTGGTCTGGGATCAGGAGCTTGAAATCCAAATTGCCGCTAAAATTTTAGACCCCCGGCTGATGTCAGACCCGCATCGCGTCCAGCTGTTAAAAAATGAATGCCGCAACACCCGGCGCCTGGCGCACCCCAACATTGTGCGCGTCTTTGATTTCCATCGATCCGAAGATCTGGCGTTCATCTCCATGGAATATGTGGACGGCCAGAACCTGAACGATTACCGCCGGCAAAAAGAACCGATCGGCATTTCACAGATCATCAGGTTGATAAAGCCGGTCATCAACGCCCTGGCTTATGCGCATGATATAGGGCTGGTGCATCGCGATGTCAAAACCGGCAATATTTTGATCGATCAACAGCAAGCACCCCGGTTGACCGACTTTGGCATCGCCGGTGTTTTCAAATCAGGCCCGCATGCGCTGGAAATCACCTCCGGTGGTTCGTTGTTTTGCATGAGCCCGCAGCAGTTGGACAATCGCCGGCCGACTCCGTCAGATGACATTTATGCCCTGGGCGTATTGCTGTATCAGATGATCACCGGCTACCCCCCGTTTTATCCGGATATCACCCGTGATCGCATTCGACATGAACCACCCGTGACCGTAAATGAGCGGCTGCAGCAACTGGCAGTTGAGGCGGTTATCCCCGATTCGATAGACGCTCTGATTGCCAATATGCTGGCCAAAGCACCGGACGATCGTCCGGGCAGTATGCGAGAAATTGAGGCCTTTTTTGAACAGACGCTGCCGGCGGGCAACGAGCCGACGCCACCACCGTACAGTCCGGCTGCAGAAATCATCCGGCAACCGCCAGCCTCCGAGCAAACCGAAATGATTGCCCCGGTCAGCGTAACCCCGCCACAGAGGCGCAAGAAATTATTGCTCAATACGCATCGCAACCTGATAAAAGCGGCAAGCCTGCTGGTTGCTTTTATTGTTCTGCTGGCCGGCGGTTTATGGTTGTGGCACTATTTGGCCAGTCAGCATCGCCCACCGGCTGCTATGGAAACCCCAGTCAGCGAACAAAATCAAGCGCTGCCTGATAAGACCGACGTGGCACCCGAGCGGCTACCGCAAACAGCGCCGGATCCAACCCGCTTGGCCGCGGAAAAGATGGAGGCCGAGAATAAGCTGGCCGAATTTATGCAACTCAAACAGACCCTGGAGACCAAAGGTGCTTCAAAATGGGGAGCTGAACCGTACCAAGGCATGTCGCAGTTGGCAGATGAAGCCGATCGGCTATTAATTGAAAAACAGTACGCCCCGGCAACAGCCAAGTATGCGGCAGCCATCGCCAGGGCGCAGGAGTTGGTTGACCGGGTCGAGCCGGTCCTCAAGCAGTTGCTCGCAGAAGGCCAGGCCGCAATCGAGGCCGGCAACGGCCCGCTGGCCGAAGAAAAATTTTCGATTGCCCTGCTAATAGATCCGGACAACCCGATGGCCCGTGAGAGCCTGCAGCGGGCTAAAAACAGCGAGGCCGTCATGCGGTTGCTCGAATCGGGAAACCGCCATGAAACCGAGGGCAACCGCGTTGCCGCTCGCAGCGATTATCAGGAGGCCCTGCGCCTGGACCCGGCTTCAAACAAGGCCCGCCAGGCCCTGGCGCGGGTTGACGGCCAGCTACGTGATCAACAGTATCGCACGCTGATGTCGGAGGGTTTGACAGCGATTCACAATAAAAACTATCAGCTGGCCCGCACAAAATTACGCCAGGCAAAAAAATTGCGGCCGCAAGCACGGGAAGTCAACGATGCCCTGGCCCAGGTGGATCAGTCCATTCGCCTGTCTCGAATTGAAAGCTATCGCCGGCAGGCGATTGTTTCAGAACAATCTGAAAACTGGCAGCCGGCGCTGGATGCCTACCAGCAGGTTTTGCAAGTCGACCCCACCATACAGTTTGCAGTGCAGGGCAAACAGCGCGCCTCAAAGCATATCCGTATCAATAAGCGGCTTAATTTTTTTCTGAAACAGCCGGCTGTCCTGGAATCCGATCGTCAGCTTGAAAACGCCCTCGAGCTGATGGCCGAGATTGAAGCAATGGATTCCAGCGGCCCGCGACTCCAAAAACAATACAAACAGCTGGCCCGCATCGTAAAAACGGCCCAGACCCCGATTAACATAATCCTTGAATCCGATACCTTCACGGATATAGCCGTTTACAAAGTGGGCAAACTGGGTCGTTTCGCGAGCCGCGAGCTGAAACTGCGGCCAGGCTCATACACGGTTGTGGGAACCCGGGACGGATACCAGGATATTCGCAAAAAAATCATCGTCAAACCCGAACAAGGGCCCATGCGCGTCACCATCCGCTGTGAGGTCAAAATTTGATGAGCGCCTATAAAATAATAGACCGTGCCGGCGAACGGACCATCGCGCCAAGCGCCTTTCCAATCGTCATCGGCGCCGGTCCGATCGCCGCCATCAACATATCGGGTCTAAAAACCGATGTGGACGCGGCCTATATCGGCCTATCGCAGCAGCGGCCGTTTGTGCGGGCCGGTCAGGCCGATGTTTCCGTTCGCTACAACGGGCAGGAATTGACGGGCAGCCAATGGCTGATGCATGGCGACCGGCTTGAAATCGGCGACCGCCAGATAACCTTTGAGGCCCGCGGCGATGTTTTTATCATTCAGGTCGTATCAGAAGAATCCGAGGCGGCAACGGTAGCCGCAGCGGCTGCCGACAGCCCGGCGCCGGCCTTGAAAATTGACCCGGTTGCTTTCCGGGCGGATCGTAAAAAACGGGGGGCCGGTGCCTTTTTTCGCTATCGGAGGTGGCTCGGCCTGGCAGTGGGTCTGGCGTTTCTTTTGCTTTTTGCGGCCGCCTGGTTTGTCTTCACCGCGCGACAGATTACGATCCACATTGAGCCTCGGGCAGAAGACATTACCATCGGCGGCAGTTTGATCGCCCCTCGCTTTGGCGGGCATTTTTTACTGCGACCCGGCACGTACACCCTGCACGCCACCAGAGAATGCTATGCTGCGCTTGATCAACCCTTTGAGGTCGGGGCGCAAAAAAACCAGACGCTGCGGTTTAAAATGGAAAAACTTCCCGGGCGCGTATCCGTGCATACCCATTCAGAGGGCCAGACGGGCGTGCCGCTAACCGGTGCCCGGCTCATTATTGACGGACAGGAAGTCGGCGTCACACCGATTTCAGACCTGGAAGTCAAAGCGGGCGCAAGGATTTTCGAAATACAGGCCGAAAATTACCAGGATATCAAAACCGAAGCACAAATTATCGGCTGCCCGGAAGCGCAATCATTTGAGTTTGCCCTCATCCCCGGCTGGTCGGATGTGTATATCAGCTCGGTCCCGGAAGGCGCCACCGTAGCCGTAGACGGCAAAGCGGCCGGCAAGACGCCCGTAACGATAGAATTGTCCAAAGGCCAATACAGGCTGCAAATAAGCGCCGACGGCTTTAAACCCTGGCAAACCGGGCTAGCGGTTGAGCCGAATCAAGCGCAATCCATAAAAGACGTCCGACTGCAACCGGCTGACGGGACATTGGCCTTGCAGACCACCCCAGCGGGCGCCAGCGTGACCATCGACCAGAAATTTGTGGGCAAAACGCCTTTGAAGGTCCCCCTGCAGGCAGACATCCGCCATGAGATCCAAATCACCAAAGCCGGATATGAAAACGCGGCCCAAACGGTTCAGGTGGCAACCGGCAAATTGAAATCCGTGACCATTAAAATGAAACCGGTAACGGGTGTTATTGAATTTGAAGTTGAGCCGGCCGATGCCCGCCTGATTGTAAACGGCAAAAACCGCGGCCCCGTACCGCCAAAGTTGGATTTATTGGCAGTCGCTCAGCAGCTGGAGATTCAAAAACCGGGATACGAGCCGTATCGCACGCGTATCACCCCCAGACCCGGATACCCGCAAATCATTAAAGTATCACTGAAGCGACGCCAAACTGCTTCTGCCGATCCGGCCGGCGTTATCACGGCCAAAAACGGATACAAGCTCAAGCTCATCCGCCCGCAGCCTTTCACGATGGGATCGTCGCGCCGCGAACAGGGTCGGCGCACCAACGAATCCCTTCGAAAAGTAAACCTGCAAAGACCGTTTTATATGGGCATCAAAGAGGTGACCAATGCAGAGTTTAAACAATTTTTAGCCAGCCATAATTCCGGGGCCTTCAACGGACAGCCCTTATCCGAGCAAGATCATCCGGTGGTTCAGATAACATGGCAACAGGCGGCAGCATTTTGCAACTGGTTGAGCGCGCAAGAATCCCTGCCACCGGCCTATGTAAAAAAGGGTGGGCGCCTGGTTGCCGCTGATCCCATCGGCAGCGGTTATCGCCTGCCCACCGAAGCGGAATGGGAATATTGTGCCCGATTTACCGGCAAACCCTCCGGTCTTAAATACCCATGGGGAAATCAGTTTCCGCCGACGACGCCTTCGGGCAATTATGCTGACAGGTCCGCCAAAAAGCTGTTAACTGCCATTATCGAAAACTACGATGACGGCTTCGCCGGTACGGCGCCACCGGCTAAATTTAAGGCCAACGGTCTGGGAATGTTTGACCTGGGCGGTAATGTCTCCGAATGGTGCCATGACTTTTACACAATTTATACCTATAATAGCAGTAAGACCGATGTCGACCCGACCGGCCCCTCGCAGGGAAATCATCATACGGTCAGGGGCGCAAGCTGGAAACATGGCAGTATGAGCAAATTGAGGCTGGCTTA
>JAHEIW010000027.1:5785-38827 GCA_024639185.1 Deltaproteobacteria bacterium
TGCATTGCTGGGTTTTGTAGTTGATGCAAAATGGGACGCCTGGTCGATGACGTTCAATCTCGGTTCACTAACGGTTGTGCAGGTTGAGACACAGACGAATGGTAACGATGAAAAAACACCGTCACCTGTAAGTACGGAACCTAAATCGAAACCTGATGAAAAGAAAGAAGCAACCGGTATAAAGGAAAAACCGCTAAAAGATTTTAAACCCTCGGAAAAAATTGAGGCAGAACAAGCTGTTGATTTCCCGTATGATATTTAGCCTTTTTATTTAAACAATTAGGCACTAAAAAACCTATCGATTTTTAAGTTATTTAAAGGCAGAGGGCAAAGGGCATAGCGCAGAGGGTTAAAAAATGTGATGCTTTGCGCTTTGCGCCATGCCCTATGTGCTTTGCCAGCGATTGTAGAAACTGCAAATCAAACATTCTAAAAGGATCATTAACTGCTAACTATGGAAATATACCATGAAGCGAGACTTTCCGTTTTCGTTTGAGCTCCTTTACCAGGTGTTTTCTTTGATTGTCATCGTCATTATTGTGCATGCCATCTATGTGGCGGTGATACGGCCTAAAGCCGATGCTATTTTGGCCAAACAGGCCATCGCGATGGCCGAAGACAAATCACAGGTCATGGAACGCTCGGTATTCGTTCTGATCCGTGATTATGAGCAGGAAACCTGTTTTATCCTGATGTTCTGGGCGATGGCCATTATGGGGTACAAAGCATTCAGAACGTCACGCCAGAGGGCATTACTGCAAATGGATCTGATTCCGGTGGCAGAAGGCGAGCGCATTTTGCCGGAGGACACCCGGGATGTATCCCGGCAGATCCAGGCGCTGCCCGCTCAGCAGCGCGACGCTCTGGTCCCCCGGGCATTGCTGTCCGGACTGCAGCGATTCAGCACCACTCGCAATATTCAGGATGTTGCCAGCGCCACGCGTGCCTATTGCGATTCGGAAGCAGAACGCCTGGAATCCGAATTGTCCATGATTCGCTATATTGCCTGGGCCATCCCGTCTGTCGGCTTTATTGGAACCGTGCGGGGTATCGGCGACGCGCTGGGTCAGGCGCATAAGGCCATTGAAGGCGATATTTTTGACGTGACGCGCAGTCTGGGCGTCGCTTTTAATTCAACTCTGATTGCGCTGCTTATCAGCATCGGTCTGATGTTCCTGCTACATCAGTTACAGCAGACGCAGGAGCATTATGTCCTGGATGCGGAAACCTATTGTGATGAAAATTTGATCAGTCATCTGTATGTCAAGTAATGGCGGTTGTGACCGCCGGGTTCAACGGTTCCAGGGTTCAGGGTTCCCGGTTGCGATCAATGGCTACTGGCGGCTGGTTACTGGCTTCTGGCAAACCATCAAAAACTTCTGGCCAGCAGCCAGCAGCGAGTAGCCAGCGGCTGAC
Organism: Deltaproteobacteria bacterium; assembly: GCA_024639185.1. Classification (GTDB taxonomy): domain Bacteria; phylum Desulfobacterota; class Desulfobacteria; order Desulfobacterales; family JAHEIW01; genus JAHEIW01. Next base: position 7,202 of record JAHEIW010000027.1, read on the forward strand.
TCGCTAAATCGTGTAACTTGTGATCCTTAGATAAGAAAGTAACCCTTATGAGCGTATTAGGCGTAGAACTGAGCGATGCCGGTATTATGGTTGCCGGCGCTGATCCACCCGGGCTGTTAAAAATCGATGGCGACAGCGTGGAGAGCCCCGGATTCGCTCTACCCGAAAAAAAACGGCTGGCGGTTGGCGCTGCCGCACAGAGAAAAGCACATCTTTATCCCCGGCAAATCCTCAACCAATTCTGGGACCAGCTAAACACCGAGCCGCTGGAACAGACCAACCCGTTTGCACACAATCATGCTGAGATCGCCTATGAGCACTTTGCCAGTATCTGGCAGCGTATCCGGCAGCACGGGGACGAAATGGTTGTAGCTGTGCCGGGCTTTTATACGCGCGCGCATTTAGGCATAATTCTGGGCATCACGAATGAATTGGGCATCCGTGTAAAAGGCTTTACCCCTATCGCCATAGCTGCGGTGCCGGATCAGCTGCCGCAGGGATTATGGCTACACCTGGATTTACATTTGCAGCGTTTTGAAGTCACCCATCTGCAGCGGACAGATCAGCTCAGCCGCGAAGAATCCGTTTCTGCGGAAGGCAGTGGTTTGAGCACATTATACCGCAGGTGGGTAGACGCCATCGCTGAAGAATTTGTGCGCCACACCCGCTTTGATCCATTGCACCGGGCCGCCACCGAGCAGGAGCTGTACGATCGTTTACCCGGCATTCTGGCGCAGCTCAATCAACATGCAAGTGTTCAACTTGAAATGACCGGTGGCTCCAAAGTCTATCACGTTACGCTGACAAGGGAGCTCTTTGGCAACACGGCCAAGCCTGTCGCGCAAGAAATCCGTCGTCTGATTGCTGGTTTATGCAATCGCCATGACCCGGGTGCGTCCGGACGGGTGCTGCTGCTTACGAATCGTTTTGCCCGACTACCGGGCGTTAAACATATGATGGGCGGAATAGAAAATTGTACAATGATGACGCTGCCGGCCGGATCCGGTGCCCTTGGCGCCTTACGATTTTACGACACCCTGAGCCAGCAAAACGACAACCGCAGCGCACCATTTCTAACCACCCGGCGGTTGCCGCTCAAACAAACCCCAGCGGTAGAAGCAAAACGTCAACCGCCACCCGCTCAACAGCGACCGACCCATATTTTGTACCGCAATCTGGCCTATCCGATTGGAAAAACGCCCTTAATCATCGGTCTTGCCGGCGTTAAGGATGCATCCGGCATTCAAATCAAGGGTCAGGTTGCCGGGGTTTCCCGCAAACATTGCTCGGTTCAACTGCACGATAATCAAATCATTATAAAAGATCACAGCACTTACGGCACCTACGTAAACGAAAATCCGGTCGCCGGAAATGCGGTGCTGGAGCTGGGCCAGGTTATTCGCGTTGGCACACCGGGTGAAAAACTAAAACTGATCGCATGTCTGGATACAGCAAACCATGAAACGTAGAGCTGTCAACGTATTCAATTTATCGTTTCTGGATATCATTACCTGCGGTCTGGGCGCGGTTATCCTTTTGTTTGTGCTGGTCAATGCCAAAAGTGCCGCGCAACGGGATTCAATCACATCGGATTTTCGTGCCGAGGCTGAGCGCGTGGAGCAGGAGGTTCTGGCAGCCAAAAAGGATCTGGTTCTGGCCCGCAATTCCCTGGAGCAGACGCAAACAAAACTGGTGCGTACCGAAGGCCTGTCCCGCCAGATCATAGAAATACTGGAACAAAAAAAAATTGAGCTGTCCGATCGACAGGATGACACCCTGGCCACCCAGGAACATGTCAACAAATTAAAAGCGGATCTAAAATCAATTGAGGAAGAGCTCAAGCGCCTGCGCGCCGGAGCCAAAACCCAGGATGACCAGGGCACCCGCTTGCGAAAATTTCCAGGACAGGGCGATCGTCAATACTTAACGGATCTGAAAATGGGCGGGCGGCGGATTTTTATCCTGGTGGATGCCTCGGCCAGCATGCTGGATGAAACAGTGGTGGGCATCATCCGCAGACGCAACCTGAGCAGCAAAGAAAAGCTAAAATCCGCCAAATGGCGCCGGGCGGTCGCAACGGTCAACTGGCTGACCACACAGCTACCCTCAACAAGCCAGTTTCAGATATATGCCTTTAACGAAAATGCCCGCCCGTTGCTCGAAGGCACCGCCGGAACCTGGCTGGATGCCGGTAATGTGGACCAGCTCAACCAGGCTGCCAATGGGATCCGAGGCGTTGTTCCGGAAAAGGGGACGAGTCTTTTAAACGCCATCACGGCCCTGCGCAAGATGAAGCCCGCCCCGGATAACATTTTTTTGCTGACCGACGGACTGCCAACGATGGGGGCGAGTAAACCCTGGCGCAGACGGGTGTCCAGTGATAAGCGGTTGAGTCTGTTCAAGGCCGCCATCAAGGAATTTCCAAAAGCACCGGTAAACATTATTTTGTACCCGATGGAAGGCGACCCGCTGGCGGCTGATGCCTATTGGCGCCTGGCAAAACGGTCACGGGGTTCCTTTTTCTCGCCATCAAAGGATTGGCCCTGATCGATTTTGGATTTTAGATTGCGGATTTCGGATTTATTGCTTGGATCCTGAAGATTGAACGATGAAAAAAAAACGAAGAGACATCCAAATTTTTAGCTTATCCTTCTTGGATTGCATCTGCTGCGGATTTGGAGCGGTAATTCTGCTGTTTGTGTTATCCAAATTTGCCGAGCCGTTGATCATTGAAGAGGTAAAAGAAGATCTGGAAGCCAAAATCGTGCGGCTGGAAGAGGAATTGGTGGAAATCCGGGGCGAAACAGCCGTATTGAATCGTGATTTGACAGCTAAAAAACAGCAGTTGTCGCAAGAAAGAATCCGGCTCGCGCGCCTGCAAGGTGATCTTTCCAAAACTAAAGGACAGTATGCGGCATCCAAAGATACCGCCCAGGTCCAAAATATTATCGAGGGTCAACTGGCGCGCGCCATGCAGGAATTAACCGCAGAGATGCGGCGTCTCCTCAAGCAGCAGCCGCGTAAGGTCGAAAGCGCCATCGGCGGTATTCCTGTGGACAGCGAATATATCATATTTATCATTGACACATCAGGCAGTATGCAACGCAATGCCTGGTCCCTGGTGCAACGAAAACTAAGAGAAACCCTGAATGTATACCCGAAAGTTAAAGGTATTCAGGTCATGAATGATATGGGCGAATACATGTTTTCGCAATACCGGGGCAAGTGGATTCCCGACACGCCGCCCCGCCGACGGGCCATCATTTCACGGCTGAGCTCATGGCAGGCTTTCAGCAATTCCAGCCCGGTTGAAGGCATCACGGCCGCCATCCGAACCTTTTATGCAACCGATAAAAAAATCAGCCTGTATGTTTTCGGTGATGAATTCAGCGGTCCGCGGATTCAACCGGTTGTCGACGCTGTGGATCGCATCAACAAGCGCACAAAAGACGGCTCCCGGCGCGTTCGCATACATGCCGTCGGTTTTCCGGTGGTCATGACAAAGACGCGTATGCGAGGCAACACGGGGGAACGCTTTGCGACGTTGATGCGCATTTTGTGCCACAAAAACGGCGGCACTTTTGTGGGGCTTAATTCAACGAGACCGTAAATTGATTTTAGATTTTAGAATTTGGAATTTGGATTATTAAGACCTTGAAATTATCTTTTATAAGGTGATCTGCATACTTCGACTTCTGTAAATCCAAAATCCAAAATATAATTGGTCAAAAAATTCTTTTAACGATTTAGAACCAAAAGTAATAAGTAAAAACGAGATGGTAGATGGATTTAACCTGCCCCAGCTGCAACCAAAAGTTGCCGGAAGTCGAAACGCTCAAATATCGATTTTGCCCCCATTGCGGTGCTGAAATCGACACCAAGCCCCGGCGGCTCGACGAAGCGTTTTTGACCATACCCCCGGATTTGCCGCCAATAGCGGTAGACGCTAAGCCAAAAGATCCCGGTCTTGCCCCGGAAAGAACAACACCCGAAAACGGGCAGTTTAATGATCAAACCATCGCTCCGCAGCCCATCACCCCGGAAAAACGGCCGCATATCAGACCGCCGGCTGAACCGCCCCCGCCCGGTTTCTTCCGAACCCTGCCTTCAGAGAATGATCCGCCGCCATCCATACCCAAAAAACAGCTGAAGAAAAAGGCCGACCCGCCACTAACGAAACCTATAAAAAAACCGCCGACAAAAAACCATCATAAGGTCATTATCGCGGTTTTGATTATACTGGCTGTGGTTATTTTAATATTGGGCTGGCTGTTTACTTTTTAACCAGCGCTGCAAATGCACCTTCGGCAGCCTTAAATCGTTTTTGCTGTCGCCGCTCCGCTGAGAATTCAACCTCGGGCATAGCACACACTCCGGCTTCAGAAATAGCAGAAGCTCTGTTTTGTACTCCCTTTTAGATCTTCGAGTTCTTCGTGGTGAGAACCATATCAGGTGTATTCTCAACTGGCGTTTCCCAGATAACCGATTTACAAAATAACCGCTCTTTGCAACCGTCCGGGATTCGCTCGTCAAGCGGTATCAATTTATCGTAAATTCTTTACGTTAAGCGCGGAATTCCGCTTGACAAAAGCGACCAACCCTATTAATCAATATCCTTTTATACCAAAAAATGACCTTATTTGACAACCTCTATATAACGAGAACATCAGATTGAAAGGAGATGAAAACAAATGGCTAATTTAATTCCACCTCATGGCGGAAAAGGACTGACTTGCTGCCTGCTCGAAGGTGCTGAGCTGGAGGCTGAAAAGAAAAAGGCTGAGGGCCTTAAAAAGATTGAGGTTTCACCCCGTGAAAAGGGTGATTTGATCATGATGGGTATCGGTGGCTTCAGCCCGCTGACAGGCTTCATGACCAAGGCGGATTGGAAAGGGGTTTGCGATAATTTTCTGATGGCCGATGGAACCTTCTGGCCCATACCGGTCACCTTATCGGCTTCCAAAAAAGACGCTGAAGGCATCAGTGAGGGTGAAGAGATTGCACTTTATGACCCGGAGGGCGATGAAATCATGGCCACCATGACGGTCACTGAAAAATTTGAGATGACCGAAGCCGACAAAAAATACGAATGCGAAAAAGTTTATATGGGCGAAGGTACCGCCACCGCTGATGAGTTCTGGAAAATCGCCAAAGACGATCATCCGGGGGTTCAGATGGTCATGGAACAAAAAGACGTCAGCCTGGCCGGACCGGTCAAGGTGCTCACCGAAAGTGAGTATCCCACCAAATATGCCGGCGTCTATATGCGGCCGGAAGAATCCCGCAAAATATTTGAAGAACGCGGTTGGAGCGAAGTGGCTGCGCTGCAGTTGAGAAACCCCATGCATCGTTCCCATGAGTATCTGTGTAAAATCGCCGTTGAGGTATGTGATGGCGTTTACATTCATTCTCTGGTCGGCAACCTGAAACCGGGTGATATTCCGGCTGAAGTCCGCGTTAAGTGCATCGATAGCCTGGTTAAAAACTATTTTGTTGAAGATAAGGTCGTTCAGGGCGGCTATCCGCTGGATATGCGCTATGCCGGCCCACGAGAAGGTTTGCTGCATGCCACTTTCCGGCAAAATTACGGGTGTTCCCGCATGATCATCGGCCGCGACCACGCCGGTGTGGGCGATTTTTACGGCATGTTTGAAGCCCAGACCATTTTTGACAAAATCCCGCACCCGGAAGAAGAAGGCAAAGCCTTGCTTTGCACACCCTTGAAAATCGACTGGACCTTTTATTGCTACAAATGCGACGGTATGGCATCGCTGCGAACCTGTCCGCATGAAAAAGATGACCGCGTCCTGCTCAGTGGAACCATGCTCAGAAAGATGCTCTCTGAAGGCGAAGCGTTGCCGGATCACTTTGGGCGTGATGAAGTCGTTGAAATTCTGCGCGCATACTACGAAGGCCTGACTGACAAAGTGGAGATCAAGCTGCACGGAGCTGCTACCGGAGATTGATTTGATCATCTAAAAATTGCGCAGAAATCAAAAGGGAGCCGCCGCAAGGTGCGCTCCCTTTTTTCATTCAAAATCTCAGCACAAATCATAAAGTAAAGTAAGTTTTAAGATCAGCAGGGCTATTATTTACCCACTGGAGTGTTCGTATGAATATTTCTTATCTAGAAGTTCCTACCCGCATATTCATTATACGCCATCGCCACCGTGCGGTAGACAAAATGGACCATTTTTGAAAACGGCAGATAGGCGATCAGGCAAAAAACCAAAATCAGGTGGATATAGTATATCGCAAAGCTGATGGTCGCCAAACCCGCCAGTCGTGCCAGTTCGGTCCCCATACCGGTTACCCCCAGCCCGAAGGCAAGATAAACCAGATACCAGTCCCAGTAGTCCGATTTTTGATCTTTTTTAGCAGCACGGCTCTTGATTAAAAGGATCGTACCGACAATCAGGGCAATGCCGCTGATATTGGCCAGCCATTTGATCGGATTCAGCTGGGACCAGGGGCCATGAACCGGACCGCTGGGCAGCAAATATGATCCATAGATCAACAGGAAAACGACCGAAGTCACGATAAACAGCCCGATAAAAGAAAATAGGGTCAACAGGTGCGCGATCTGGCGGTCTTTGTTCTCGGTGCATTGCGAAAACTTATTGTGTGTCATGATGGTGGGAATGACGCGCACCAGGGCCTTGACAAAACCGACCGGTTCTATTTTTTCCTGCTTGGTCTTGCCCTCGGCCAGAGCGTTCTGGTGGATATCGCCTAAAAAGCGTTTGAGACCCAATGCTAAAACAGCAACCGCAAAAATGGCGGCCGGGAGCATTGTCATGTCCACCAGCCAGGTAGAGAAAAATTTATAATGCGCAATTCCCTGGCTAAGATCGGGTGTAAAATCGAGCAAACCGGTGATGCTCCCCACTACCAGAAAAAGTACCGCCGGGATTGCCAGCAACAGCGGCAGTTTTTTAGGATCTTTGAGAGCACTTACCAGCCATTTGGGCCCGGCATATTCGCCAATGGCATAGGTCCGCACCGCTGCCAGCACATCACCCGGTTTGGCTTCCCGCGGACAACGTGTTGAACAATCACCACAGTTGTGGCACAACCAGATGTCGGAACTACCCACCAGCTTGTCTTTTAAGCCCCATGATGCGGCAATCATTTCTTTGCGCGGAAACGGTTTGTTATCCGGCGAGATGGCGCAGGCCACCGAGCAGGTTGCGCATTGATAGCACTTTTTGAGGTCTTCACCCCCCAGTGCGCCGACTTCTTTGATAAAATCTAAATCAGGCTCAATAACATAAGGTTCAGCCATATTCTTACCTCCTACGGAATCGAAAACCAGCGGCGAGCATTTCATGCCGCCCATCTTCAATAAAAAAGGGTTATTCGCTTCGTTCACCCATGGAATAATGGAATGGTGGAATGTTGAAATATTGAGAAACAAAAGATGCGAGTGTTTCAAATGGCCTCATCCTTCTGTCCCCCAGTATTCCGTTCTTCCAGAATTCCATCATTCCGTGCCGTTCGTACCGATTATTTTCAAAGTAGCAACTTGAAAGAGGAAAGTTGAAAAATTCCACAATGACTGCCATCAAAATCCCTTAAAGGGGTTCGGGCCCATTTCCTCAACAGAAGCCACAAAATCATCGACGATTTGCGGCAGTTTGTCATATTCATCGATGGCCACCTGGAATTGTGCCACACGCTCTTCTTCAAGCGCCAGGCTCGCCAGGGCATCGCCGATTTTTTTCATGCGGATTTCGGCCAGTTCACTGCCCTTGACAAAATGGCACTGGTAGTCGTCGCCGTGTTTGCACCCCAATAAAAACACACCGTCCATACCCTGGGCCAGGGCATCTTTGATCCAGATGACGTTGACCGAGCCCAGGCACCTGACCGGTATGAAGCGCACATCGGCTGAATAGCTCAAACGATTGAGAGCGGCAATATCCAGGGCCGGGTAAGCATCATTTTCACAGATCAGTCCCAGAATTCGCAACGGCGGCTCATCATAATCGTCTTCAGAGGGCACGCCAATGGCCTTGACCATCGATCCGATACTGTCGATGCTATAATCGCAAAAGTTGATGATGCGCTCCGGGCAACACCCCATACAGGTGCCGCAGCGGCGGCAACGTGCCGGATTCGGCTTGGGCGTTCCCTTTTCATCGTCATCAATAGCGCCGAAGGGGCATTCCTCCGTGCAGCGTTTACACTGGGTGCAGCGCTGGAAGAAAAAGTCGGGAAAGGTCATGTCACCCGATCGCGGATGAACCGAAACCCCGCGGTTGACTGACTCCAGGCATTGAATCGCTTTCAAGGCCGCTCCGCTGGCATCTTCCACTGCTTCTTCGGTGGTCATGCTGCGCCGGATGGCACCGGCAGCATAGATACCGGTTCGCTGGGTTTCATAGGGAAAACAGATAAAATTCGAATCGGCATAGTCATCAAAGAGCGCGTTATCACGAAATCCGGGCCCCTGACGGTAAGCCAGATTGATGACCGGGTCATCGGCGGTTACTGGCACCATACCGGTTCCCAGCACCACCATATCGGCCTTGACCTGGACCTTTTCGCCCAGCAGCGTATTGTCGGCTTCAATAATCAAGTTCCCCCCGTTTGTCGAAACGCGGGTGACTTCGCCTTTGGTTAAAAAGATGCCCGGATCCTGCTGAATGTTTTTGTAGAAGTTTTCCGTCAGACCCACGGCACGCATATGCTGGTAAAAGACATAAGACTTAGCGTCCTCGTAATCCTCACGCAGGTATTTGGCCTGTTTGAGCGCCACCAGGCTGGTCACGGCACCGGCATAACCAAAGTCCTTGTCGTCCCCCTGGCCGGGGCTCTGGATAAAGACAACGGATTTGGCCTCTTTGCCGTCTGAAGGCCGTATAATTTTACCCATGGCGGCAATCTCTTCAAACTGCTGGTTGGTGACGACATCGGCCATCTGGCCATACCCCAGATGGGCAAATTCACCTTCTTCAGGCTCGTAAGGTCGCCATCCGGCCGCCAGAATCACAGCACCGAATTTTTCACCATTGGGATCAAGCTGCAGAATGTCCTGTTTGCCCTTATTGTATTCCATAAAGGCTTCATGCATTTTTTCGGCATCCAGCTCCTGGCCTTTCTCGTCGAGCTTCATCTCATCCGGCAGGGGGAACGGAACGTCGAATTCCGTTCTATCGCCTGGCTTTTTAAGGGTCACTAAAAAATCACCCGGTTCCCCGGCGATGCGCCCGACCACAGTCTCGGTTCTGACCGTAATATTGGGATAGTTTTGAAGGTCATTAATCTTGGTTTCGATCACGGGCGCAATCAACCCCTCATAGGGATAGGCGCCGGGCAGCTGTTTTCGCCACCGCTTGGCATTGCCGCCTAAAGACGCTTCTTTTTCAACAATGGTGACATCATAGCCGATTTTAGCCGCATCGATGGCCGCCGAAATCCCGCTGATACCGCCGCCGATCACCAAAATCTTTTTATTGAGCGCCTCCAGCAGATAGGGCTCCGGCAGCTCGACTTTTTTGACGCGTGCCATGCCCATCTTTAAATAATCTTCGGCCATCAATTGAACGTGATCGACGAAGTTGTCATCGTCTTTTTGTTCTTCGGTGGGAGCCGGATATTTTGAGCGGGGGTGTGTCCAGACCACTCCTTCTCGTAAGTTCACCCGATCCACGATGCAGCCGTCAAAACGGAAAACATCATAAAGCACCCGTCGGGAGCAGGCAGCAATCACCAGCGTGTTGACGCCTTCATCGGCAATATCCTTTTTAAGGAGATCGACTCCGGCTTGACCGCATAAAATCGGACAGGTTTTGACCGGAAGTCCTTCCTCCTTGGCGACATCGCCCAGTTTTTCGATATCGACGGCCTCCCCGATCCCACAACCTTCGCAGATATATATACCGTATTTTTTATCCATGTCTGACTTTCCTCCTATCTGCTCACCAGGGTTTGAATCGCCTTAAGGGCCATTCCGGTAGCATTTTGATTGGATGAAACCACGTCAGCCGGTTTATTGGCGCATCCGGCTGCAAACATCCCGCCTTTTTCAAAGTCATTGACGATAAATCCATCATCATTGTAGGTCAAATCGGCCGGGAGCTTGCCGGTGGCAACTGTGGGCTGCATGCCGGTTGCCAGAACCACCATCTCCACTTCCTGATGGATTTTTTCGCCAGTTACGGCATTTTCGGCCACAACGGTTACATTTTGGTTGCCTGAATCCGCGCTGACCTCAGCCACTTTACCTTTAATCAGGAAGATGTTTTCATCCTCTTTGATCGACTCATAAAAACGTTCATAGCGATACCCCGGTGTCCGCAGATCAATGTAGAAAACGTATATTTTGGCATCCGGATAGCGCTCGCGCACATAGGTGGCCTGCTTTAAGGATGCCATGCAGCAAATATAGGAACAGTATGGCAGGTGATTTTCATCACGGGAGCCCGCGCACTGCACAAACGCCACACTCTGCGGCTCTTTGTTGTCCGAGGGGCGCAGAATTTTGCCCCGGGTCGGTCCGTTGGGCGCCGCCAATCGCTCCATCATCATATTGGTGATGATGTTTGGATATTGACCGAAACCCAGATTGTCGATATTGGCGGCATCGTAAGGCTGCCAGCCGGTGGACCACACAATGGCGCCGACGTTCAAATTCAAGGTTTTGGCTTCCATTTCAAGATCAACCGCATCATACTTGCAAGCCTCTTTGGCCCGGGTGGCATCGGACGTGCCGATGATCTCGGGGGCCACCACATAACGGGCCGGAAAGGCCATCTCAAAGGGTAAATAAGCGCCTTTGATCTTTTGCATCCCAAAATCGTATTCGCTGTCGATTTCAGTCTGACAGGCTTCTGCACAGGCATCACAGCAGGTGCAGTTTTCATTTACATACCTCGGGTTAACTTTAACCGCTACGTCATAGTTGCCCGGGTCGCCGGAAACCGATTCGACTTCCGACAGGGTCAGGATCTTGATTCTGGGATTGTCCTTTATCCGTCTGAAATTAATTTCCAGACCGCAGGTGGGTGGGCACAACTTGGGAAAATATTGATTCAGCTGTGCGACCCGTCCGCCCAGATACGGATTTTTTTCGACCAGGAAAACCTCGTATCCCACTTCGGCAGCTTCAAGCGCCGTGGTCAGACCGCTGATCCCGCCGCCTACGACTAATATGCTTCCGCTTACCGGAGCTGCTTTTTCATCAGTCATACTTCCCTCCGTACTTTTTGCAATGTTCGATTAACAGGAGTAAACTTCCCCCACAGGGACTCCATTTTCTTCTCGCCGTGTCTCAATTTGATTCAGGTGTCAGGTGTCAGTTTTTCAGAAGACAGAGGGCAGATGACAGAAGACAGATTGGAAATTGAAGTCCTTTATCTGTTATCTGTTTTCTGTTCTCTGTCATCTGTTCGCTGACACCTGTTCGCTGACACCTGACACCTGAACACTGAAACCTATGAATGAAGTGTGAAGCAAAGAGAAATGTTGTCGCCCGCCCGCATCGAGCTATCGATAGGCGAGCCCCATGAACAAAAACCTCCAGGTGTCAGATGACACCTGGAGGTATCTGTTGGTTAATTAATGTTGATTCGTCTGCTTCTTTGCTGATCCATTAGGCGTCCGGAATGATCTTGATATAATCTTTCTTAAAGACATCCCATTTCTGCTCTTTGGGATCATACTTGGAGTTGACAAAGCAGAACCAGTTCTCATCATCTGTGCCCGGATAATCGGCTTGATAGTAGAAGCCCGGATAACGCGTCTCTTTACGGAACTGAATATGGCGCAGATGCGATTCCAACGTCCAGATGCGATGCTGAATCTCCCAGGCTCTCATCAGTTCGTGCAGATCACCGGCAGCCAGTTTCTCGTTATCTTCGCGCATGGTCGCCAGCAGGTCCATGACGATCTCAAGGTTCTTGGAGGTCGTCTGGTAAAAGGTGGCGGTTCCGGCACCGTATTCATGACCGGCCTTCATCATCCGATACATCATGCCGTTGGGCTTAATGTAGTTGGGGTTGATGTCATCGGCTGTGGTGTAGGCACAATGCTCCAGATAGGTCCGCACCGGTTTGTAGACAATGTCGACCAGCTCTTGGGCCGACTGGCTGATGGCCGGCGAGTAGTCTGCATTATCTTTCGCATAGCGGACCATTTCTTTAACCGCAATCCGGCCCTCGGCATGCGAACCTGAAGAAAACTTGTGTCCGGAGCAACCGACACCGTCACCGGAGGTGAACAAACCGTCGACAGTGGTCATGCGGTTGTAAACCTTACCGTTGGCAGCCTTGATCTTGTATGCATCCGGCACCCAGTCATAGTCCGGACCGGAGGTCCACAGACCGCAGCAGCCGGAGTGAGATCCGAGCAGATACGGTTCGGTGGGCATAACCTCGGAATTTTTCTTTTCCGGCTCGGTATCGGTGGCGCACCACAGATTGGCCTGACCGCAGGTCATATCCAAGAAGTCTTCCCAGGCTTCGGATTCAAGATGCTTGAGCTCTTTTTTGTCCATGGTTTTGCCCAGCTCGGCCAGGGCAGAAACGGTGTCCATAATGATGGGCCCGCGGCCTTCTTTCATCTCAAAGAGCATCAGGTGGTTACGCAGACAGGTCGGTGTAATGGCTGCAGTTCCATAAGGCGCATATTTTTCCAGCTCGGCTTTAGCGGCATCACTGCCAGCAAAGGCTTCGCCCAGACCGTTGAGGGTTTTAGCCTTAAACAGCAGAAACCAGGCCCCCACCGGGCCGTAACCGTCTTTAAAGCGGGCCGGGGTGAAACGGTTTTCCATCATGGACAGCTCGGCGCCGACTTTCATGCACAGGGTATAGGTGGAACCGGAATTCCAGACCGGATACCAGGCACGACCTTTGCCCTCGCCGACTGAACGCGGCTGGTAAATATTAACAGCCCCGCCGCAGGCAACCATCATGGTTTTGCATTTGATGATGAAGACTTTGTTTTCGCGGACGGAAAAACCCACCGCACCGGCGATCTGATTTTCTTTGTTGGCATCCAGTAGCAGCTCGACGATGAAGACCCTTTCCAGAACGTTTTCTTCACCGATGGCCAGCTTGGCCGCTTCGGCCACAATGCGTTTGTAGGATTCGCCGTTAATCATAATCTGCCATTTGCCCGTGCGAACCGGCTGGGCGCCTGCTTTGAGGGTACCCATTTTCTGGCCCTTTTTACCATCCAGGTTTTTACCGTCTTCGGTTTTCTTCCAGATCGGCAGACCCCATTCTTCAAACAAATGCACGGAATCATCCACGTGGCAGCCCAGATCAAAGATCAGGTCTTCACGCACAATGCCCATCAGGTCGTTGCGGACCATGCGCACATAATCATCAGGCGTGTTTTCGCCGATATAGGTGTTGATGGCCGAAAGGCCCTGAGCAACCGCACCGCTTCTTTCCAGCGCAGCCTTATCTACCATCAGAACGCTCTGGTCATCAGACATCCATTTTTTGGCCTCAAAGGCGGCGCCGCTGGCGGCCATACCGCCGCCGACGATCAAAATATCAACTTCACGTTCCTCGACTTCCGGGTCCTTTACAGCTTTGAGTTCCCCGATTGGTTTATTCGGTAATGCCATATCTTATCCTCCTTGATTTATAATGCTTTTTGATCTTTCACTTTAACTAAACAAACCACGCCTTGTTAGACAGTTGCCTGGGGCGTCGGAATGCTATAGCCATCGGCTTCTTCAGTTGACAGCAACCCGCTTTCCAGGTCTTTGCCTTTCAGTTCCGGATACGCATTGGCCTGTCCTTCGGGAGTGGTCCGGATGGGGAACTTAAAGCGTTTGATGGTTCCGTTGCGGAACTTGCAGGTCCACATGACATCCTCAGTTCCCAGCATCGGCATAACACTGCTTCCCAGAGGCACAAAGTCGGCATAACCCCTGACTTCGATTGCCTGGGTGGGGCAGATCTTGACGCATGAGAAGCATTCCCAGCATTGATCCGGCTCCTGGTTGTAGGCCTTCATCAAGTTGGGTTCAAGAACCATCAGATCATTCGGACAAATGTACATACAGGCGGTTTTGTCTCCGCCTTTGCATCCATCGCATTTTTCGTCTATTACATAACTTGGCATTTATCATACCTCCTAGAATTAATGATGTGGTAAGTTATTGTAGCAAATTTTAACCGTCGTCTGGAATTAAGTGGTTGCACCTCCCTTCATATTGCTTGGTTTTTATTGAATTTAATGGGCTATTTATCGGTTGAACCGGTACCCACCGGTTAATATTTGAGAAATCTCAGAGATTTTTTCATCCGAAGACAGTAAATATTTCCTATAAAATCAACAAGATACAGTTTGCCCAAAGGGGAAAACATATCATTGAACTTTTGCCTTGTCAAGGATTTTTGAAGTTGCAAAAATCAAAATTTCAGACGGTTATGAGACAATGATCGTAACTTCTATGGGATGTATTTTGTCTTTCAATTCGATACTATATGTTGTATTCACTTAGCTAGATGCAGCCAAAAAAAATACTAGGCGAGTACGCCAAAAAATGGTTTCAGGTGTCTGGTGTCAGCGAACAGATTACAGAAAACAGAGGACAGATGATGTGCTTCAAGATCCATTATTTCAATCTGTCTTCTGTCGTCTGACATCTGTCTTCTGAAAATGACACCTGAACACTGAAACCTTATTTAAACCTGTAAGCCGTATGGAGCGCTAAACAATTGGAAGACCACCTGTATCCCATACCGCCGGACGGAAAATTCCGGTTTGCCTGTTCTCCGGAAGCGGCCTGTTTCAATGAGTGTTGCCGGGATTTAAATCAGTTTTTGTACCCTTACGATATCTTACGTTTGAAAAAGCGACTGGATCTTTCGTCCAGCGAATTTCTGCAACGCTACACAACCCAGCACATCGGGCCCGAATCCGGGCTGCCGATGGTGACCCTGAAAACCACGCATGCGCCAGGTCGGATATGCCCGTTTGTTACCCCCAAAGGATGCCGCGTCTATCCGGATCGTCCCGCATCCTGCCGCACCTATCCGCTGGTGCGGGCCATATCCCGCAATCGTGCAACCGGCAACGTCAGCGAACATTTTATGCTGTTAAAAGAGCCCCACTGTTTCGGTTTTGACGCATCCAAATCGCAGACCGCTCAGCAATGGATGGACGACCAGCAAATTGAGATTTACAACCACTTCAACGACCAGATGCTGGAGATTATCCGGCTCAAAAACCAGCTGCGCCCCGGCCCGCTGGACCGGAAATCGCGTCAGCTTTTTTATATGGCCCTTTATGATCTGGACCGCTTCAGAACCCGGATATTTGAAAATACGCTTTTAGAGCAGATTGCGATGGACCCGCAAAAACTGACGGATGCCGGGACCGACGATACGGCGCTACTGGAAGTCGCCATGCAGTGGGTCAAGCAGGTGCTTTTTCAATCATAGAAAGTCGGGCGGCCCTCTGCAGCCACCGTCTCGAAGCCTGTTGGATTAGTTATATTGGTTTTATTGGTTTTATTGGTTGATTTAAACTGAACCAATTGAACAAATTAAACCAATGAAACTGATGAAATAGTTGCTGGCTGATTGACGCCATGAAACCCAAAATCCATCGGTGATACTATGAAACTTGACGACAAGGTCGCCTTAGTGCTGGGTGCCATCAAAGGCATCGGCAAAGGCATTGCCCTGTCACTGGCGCAAGGCGGGGCGAAGGTTGCCCTTAACTACTTCGATTGGGAAGAGGAACTGGAGGTGCTGAAAAAAGATCTGGCCGCTGCCAATGGTGAGCACCTCATTTTAAAGAACAACCTGCTAGAAACCGAAGCCATACCCGCCATGATGGAAAAAGTCATCGAGCGCTTCGGCCGCCTGGACATTTTAATCAACAATATCGAGCGCGGCGGCTGGCCGGTGGTGCACGGCCGATATGATCAGCAGCAATGGGATCTGGAAATGGAGACCAGCCTGCGTGCCAAGCGTTGGGTGTTTGACGGCGCCCTGCCGTATTTAAAGGCAACCGGCGATGCCGTCGTGATCAATTTTTCTTCGATTGCCGGCATCGTGGGACGCTCGGGCCCGGCCGGCATGGTTTTTAATGAGGGCTATGCCGCTGCCAACCGCGGCGTATCCCTGTTAACCGAGACCTGGGCGCGTATGGGCGCACCGCAGGTAAGGGTCAATGAGATCATGCTCGGCTTTTTTGAAACCCGGCATGCCCAAAAAACCAGAGGCTGGGGATTGTTGAGCGCCCGGCAGAAAAATGCGATTATCGATCACACCCTTCTGGCGCGCACCGGTGCCATCGAAGATGTCGTCAAGACCGTAAACTATATAGTAAAAGATGCCCCTTTTATGACCGGCAGCGTCATCCGGCTCGACGGTGGGTATGTTCTGGGCGGTGATAAAGTCGATAAAATGCCCAAAGGCATTTTATAAGAGACGCTGCACCCGTATGCTTACATCAAATATCGGCAAATGGTTTTTTGGCAATTATTTTTTAGATATATTTTTTTAGGTTGGAGACGGAGAAGGAGCCATGCAGACGATTGCAGGAACCATGCGCAGACTGCCGGTGAAAGGCACGGATGGGTCGATTGATCTGATCGAGATGGACGCAATTTTTTATCTCGAAGCCCGGGGGGGGCGACACGCTGGTCCGGACCCGGAGAAAAAAACCCTACCATTCCGTTCAGCGGCTGAATGCGCTTGCCCGCAAGCTCCCGGGCCCGGCGTTTGTGCGCTGCCATCGCGCATTCGTGGCCAATTTGAACCGGGTACGATCGCTCACACCGCGGAGATCCAGGGGCTACGACCTGCGGCTCGATCCTCCGGTGAGTCCCGTATAACGGGAATTCAACTGGGCAGGCATGCCGCAAAATGACGATTCATGGCCCAGGCGGACGACTCATGCCACAAAATGACAACTCATGCTGTAATATCAGAAATTTAAATCAAGGATATGCAACTGATCCGATGCACACAAAAGCTACTCAAGGAATTACGCGTCAAGCCCTCCGCGGAGGAGCCGATGTCCATATATATCGGCGATTGGCATGCAAATCTGTTGCGGGTTGAAAGAAGAAAGTGCGTCTTGTTTACAAATAGCGACACGCTATATTCAATTTTTGTTTTTGGCTTGAAAAGAACTGATTTCGATCATCTTGATGAGGTTTTCCGCCAGAGTTTGTTCCGGCGCCTAAACATTGAAGGGTTTTCGCAAGTTCAGATCGAAAAAGCGCTGGATGAGTATGAAACAATCCACTTTGCCAAAACAAATAATCGCAAAAATTTTTCCGACATACTTCGTTTAAACTTACAATCAAATCGGAAGTCGACTGAATTTTGAGCCTATCTTCAGCATATTTAAAAGTAAATCTCTGCCGCGATACCATTTCGGTACATGTAGTTTGAAGATATTTGCAGGTTTCTTAATAAATCACAGGTTGAAGCCAACTTGGGATACTGGCAACCGCAGATTTTTTAAATTTAGATTATTGTGATTTTATCTGCACATCTATAGTTTGGGGTAATTTTTGATACTTTATAATTTCACAATTTTTCATTTGCGCAGTTAAGCTTGATTCAGGATTTAAAATGGTCGGCTTTGTAACATATTGCAATATATGCTGCGTTTGAGCAACATGATTCAACCATTTGATATATAATCATAAATTTGAATAAGTACTCATTTGGCGCATCAAAACGTTTCAAATCGATGAGCAAAATTTTAGGATTTGCACCTGGGATTTCCGCATTTTAGTAGTTAACCTGCTGTAATTATTATTAATATTTTCATTCATGGTTCCTGGCACGTTTTGTGCTCAACCTTGAAACAATACGATATCTATAGCTCTGCTATATTTTCTTTTGTCGCTCAGTACGCTAACTGCCGAATATCTCCATTGCGCGCTTCAGCCGCGAACTGCCTCTAACTTTGACTTGAATCCAAGCCACACATTATTTGATGCGGGTGTGTTTTTCTGTAACGCCAAAAATTTAATCATTTACAGCAAAGGAGGTGCAAAAATGAAAGCTAAAGCATTTTGTATCGTTTCTCTGGTGCTGGTCATGGCTGTCATCGGTGCTGCACTCGCAGCAGCACAGTCCGTATCAAAAGACCAATTGATTAAATACTACAATAGTTGCATTACAAAAAAAATATCCAACTGCAGTGCCAAAACCACTCTGAAAACTTCAAGATCCGTTAATCTGAGGCGACGGGCCGATCTGGCGGCAAGACAAGTGACATTTTTTACAACAAACAAAAACATGCTGATTCAGGATATGGTTGATCAGGAAATTACTCAAAAACAGTACAAAGTTGATTATTATTTAAACAAAAGATTTAATGAAATGGTTAAATAGATTTCACTGTAATAAAAACCTTTGATATCTCCAACGTCCACCAAGATTTGACAACCACCAAAACCTTGTGAGACTGCAAACGTATTGCAACTTAGCGTACTGTCAAACCCAGTTGTATCTTAATTTGAAAAATAAAAGTTTGAATCCTGGTCATTGCAAATAATTAAGTGCGCCGCTTCAGCGGATTTCCGGTCCTTTCCTCTGCTTAGCGCAACCTCATTTTTTTTGATTTTATACCCCAAAGAAAAAGCTGCACCCAATCCATACCGAATTTGAGCAGCTCTGCATCATCTGACTGGATTTTTTTCAGAACCGCTGTTTTGACCTTGTAGCGCTTTAAAAAGCTGCTGTTAAATGCAAATTCGTGGAAGCGGTCGATATTATAGGTGGCCATAAAGGCCATCTTGGCGCGGGATCCCTCCGGGCCTTCAACGCCCCAGGGATCGTCTATAAACAGTCGTTTAAATTGCGCCCAGCGGATCGTCATCTGCTGATAGCGTCGGGCATCCTGGTCCTTGGCCCAGCTGGCAACATCCCACCGGTCGTCTTCGTGCTGCCCCAGGCAAAAATCCGGTGGCCGGTAAAAATAGATGGGTGTATCTTTTTTGCGGGCGGCATCGTATTGAACCCCCTGTTCAATCGGAAACGACCGGCAGGTGTCCGGGCGGTCCGCATAAACCGAGCACCCGGCATCCGTCAGAAAAGGACAGGTCTTTTCCGGGTTATCAGACATCCGCAGTAGCACTTCCGGAAAAAAATTTCCCGGGCATAGCACCGCATCCACATGGCGCTCTAAAAACGCATCCGAAGAAATGCCTAAAGAATTTTTAAGGCGCAGGACATCGTAAGGATATAAAAACAGGTTTAGATTGCGGCAGCAGCGGTTAAAGCAGCCAATTCCCGGATAGCACCGAAAAGAAAAAGTATCTTTCTCGCCGACTTGTCTGCCTGCCAGCTCATCTTTTTTATCGATATCGATATACTTCACAACCAATTCCTTTGGCAGAGAGCATAGAGCATTGCGCATAGCGTTTCTTGGTCGACCCTCTGCCCTATGCGCTATGCATCTGAGCGGATCATTTGCGCTACCGACATTTTAATTTTTGCTGTAAAGTCCATTGAGCGCCTGACATCTTGTTCGAGTGTTGCCATGTCGCGATATACAGGGGTGCGGTCAAATGAAATATACGGCTGCTGTCCGCAGCGACTGTCAAAGGTGCCGCATCCCGGGCCTTTAATGCCCGGTTGCCCGGGTTTTTTCAGTTCGTGGGGGATGCCATGCAGCCGGCAAATCATGGGCCGGTATGTATACAGGATGCAGCGCGTGTCAACGTTAAGGGGGCACATCAATCGAATGGCACCCCGATTGTCGCGAGCCTTTTCGATAGTATGCACAATGTCAGTGGCTCTCAATTTTACCCGGTCTTGCATTTCGACATCGAGGGTCATCAGCCCCTCTTTAAGATAAATATACTCAATGAGGGTATGATGGTAAAACCGCGTGCGGCAGCAATTGTCCCGACACCCATCGCAGGAAAATCCGTAATGTGCGGCCGCCCGATTGTAGGCATCGTCCATGGCAGCATAGATACGCTTCAGCTGTGGTATAAAAGCGGCCAAAACCGGCGGTTCAATAACATCTATTTTAGAGGAGTGACTCATTGTTGATAACTGACACCCGGGTATTACACCAGGGGCGATGGAAAGAAAATGCTCTGATAAAGGTTCATGGCATAGCGGTCGGTCATACTGGCAATCAGGTCGCAGACGGTGCGCTCTTTGCTCTGGCTATTGTTATTGCCCCCCAGCATCTGTAAATCAATTAATTTTTGATGAAGCATGTCTTCATGGTCCAAAAAATAGGCATACAGATCGGACAGCATCTTTTTGGCTTTTTCAAAATCCTGATGTACCCGGGGAGAGCGATAAACGTTATCATACAGAAATTGTCTGAGTGCCGTCATTGACGCATAGACCTTATCATCTATTTTGAGGTGCAGCTGTCCGTTTTGGACTTTGCTGGAGGCAATTAAAGCTCGAATCATGGTTTCCGCCCGCTGGGAATGCGTGCGGCCCAGTATATCGGTGCATATACCCGGTACCTGTTCGGTGTGGATCACACCGCTGCGAATCGCATCTTCTAAATCGTGGTTTAAATAAGCCATAATATCAGCAATGCGAACGATTCGACCTTCATAGGTACCGGCCATCTTATCCGGATCATCCGGCAGTATTTTCCCGTATCCTTTGGAGTGTTTTAAAATTCCATCGCGAACTTCATATGTGAGATTCAACCCTTGTCCGTTATTTTCAAGAACATCCACTACCCGCAGACTCTGAGCATTGTGGGAAAAATCAGCTGAATAAATTTCTCTTAATACCGTTTCGCCGCTGTGACCGAAAGGCGTGTGACCCAGATCATGCCCCAGGGCGATGGCCTCAACCAGATCCTCGTTTAAAAACAGGGCCCGCGCCATGACCCTTGCCATTTGAGATACTTCCAGCGTGTGGGTTAGACGGGTGCGGTAATCATCACCTAGCGGTGCCAGAAAGACCTGCGTTTTATGCTTTAAACGTCGAAAGGCATTCGAGAAAACTATTCGGTCTCGATCCAGCTGGAAAGCGGTTCGAACCGAGCACGGATTTTCTTCAACGGCGCGTCCCTTGGAATTGGAACTCAAGCACCCGAAAGGGGCCATGAATTTTTCCTCGCGTCGCTCATATTCTTCACGAATGGACATGCACAACCTTTTGGTGTTTAAGCTGTTTATGCATTGCAAAAATAAATAAATTCAATAATCCGTCGTTGGGACCTTGAAATTTTGTGGAAAGGGCTAATATAAATACCCATATGGTATTTTGTAAAGGAATATTTAGTTTACCCGCTAACGGATTGTGCTTGACACAAGGCGCAAACATCCTTTGAGATTGGATCTGGTATAAACCATGGAAGGGCACCATCTCATACTGGGCGAATTGGTCGATTTTCTCACCGGTGCTGTTTTAAAAGATACCCACGACGAACGCTACCGACAAAAGATCGCCCGCCTGCTGATCAATCAAAAGGGGTATGCAAAGACAGACATAGAGCCCCGCAAAGACCTGGCTGTTCAGGCCGATGATAAAAAGGCCGTTCTGAAAGTGGATTTCATTATCACGCTGGCGCAGCAGGTATCGATGGTGATAAAATACGGTCCCGGTTCTCTGGTAACCCGTCGGCGTCCGGTCCTGGCTGTATCACGGCTCGTTGCAGGGTATCAGGTTCCGGTGGCGGTCATTACCAACGGGCAGGACGCCGAGATCATCAGCGGCTCGTCCGGTGAAGTCATTGCCACAGGTCTTGATGCGATCCCCGCCAAACAGGATTTGGCGCGCCTGACAACCGGCGAAATCCTTAAGCCGATAACCGCACACCAGGCCGAGATGGAGTCAAGAATACTATATTGTTACGAAGTCGACGACAGCTGCGAATGTGATGATGACATCTGTCGTCTTTAAATGCTAATCTTGATCGAAGTGGTTATTTGAGGGGTCGGGGAGTTTTCCTTAAATTGACGGCGGAATGAAATATCAGCGACTTGAGCGTGCAAACTCAGGGTTAAGGGAGTGTAGCGAAAGAACAGAATTCAAATAGAAAATAATGGGTTAGACCTAAAATCAAATTTTCGCCGTACCGTGGCTTTGGGGTCATTGCTGTTCTTTCGCAACGCTCCCTAAACCCTTCAGACAGTGCACGATTTCGCTGCTGATAATTCATTCCGTTATTATCAGGGGTTGGATGGAAAAACTCCCCGACCCCTCGGTTATTTAATTAAGCGAATTTTTAGGCTCCGAGGTAAATCAACAGGTTCAAGGTTCAGCGTTCACCCGCCTTCGCTTAAGCTACAGCGCGGCGGGCAAGGTTCAGAGGTTATAGAACAGCTAAAAAAATCAGAAAAAAAAAACAGGAAAATAACATGGACCTCCTGGCGACTAAACGCGAAGGAACAAACCTTTGAACCCTGAACCTCTGAACCGAAAAACGATAACAAAAACCCTGCTACTCAAATCTTATAAAACGCCATTAACAGCAGATAGAGGATCTATGGACGATACGTTTTTCATGAAAAAAGCACTGGAGCGAGCCCGCATGGCTCTGGCGGCCGGAGAGTTTCCGGTCGGGTGTGTCGTGGTGTGGAATAATGACATTTTGGTGACTGGCGCCCGGGAGGGCACCACCGGTGATGATCCTAATGAAGTCGATCATGCCGAGATAATGACATTGAGAAAACTGAGCCGCCTTGATCGCAAGGTGAATATGCAAGACGTCTCCGTTTTTTCCACCCTGGAACCCTGTCTGATGTGCTTTGGAGCGCTGGTCATCAGCGGTATTGGCAGAATTGTATTCGCCTATGAGGATGCAATGGGCGGGGGTACCCGTTGCGATTGTGCGCATCTGCCCCCTTTGTATCGGCAAAGTCAAATTAAAATCAAATCCGGCATATTGCGAAAAGACAGCCTTGAATTATTGAAATCCTATTTCTCACAAACGCAGAATAGGTATCTAAAGGATAGCTTCTTGGCTGCCTACACTCTGGACCAATGAAAAGCGCTTGCTGATCAAAGCTTATAATAAGCGCGAATTCACCTGAAGCGAAGCACGTTTTTATTGCATTTTTTTCTTGCATTTCTTAAGGTTGTTATATATTGGAGATTTAAAATAAATCAGATTTCAACAATTGTTAAACCTGAAATGTGGCTAATGTAGCGGACGAAAGGGCGCGGTGGTGGCCCGTCTAAATGCCAACGGCAATAAATATCGTTCCGTGTTGGCCGCGGCAGCAGTCGTCCCGACTAAAACCATGGCAGAGGAGGTGCACGCATAGCTGTTCCCAGAAGATTCCAGAGACCCAGACGAACGAACAAGGCAAACATCAATCAAAGAATTCGAGCAAAAGAAGTCAGGTTGATTGACGCAGAAGGCGAGCAAGTCGGTGTCATACCGATCAAAGAAGCCCTGGCAACCGCGGCCGATGCCGGCCTCGACCTGGTTGAAGTTTCACCGAATGCGAATCCGCCGGTTTGTAAAATAATGGATTACGGCCGATATCGCTACGAGCAAACAAAAAAGAAACACGAGGCCAAGAAAAAACAAAGTACATTTCAGCTCAAAGAGATAAAAGTTCGACCCAAAACCGGCGAGCATGACCTGCAGGTCAAAATCGGCCACATTAGAAAATTCATCGGCAAAAAAGATAAGGTCAAGGTCAGTGTTATCTTTAGAGGCCGTGAAATTACGCTTTCAGAACTGGGAAAGACGGTCCTCCAAAAAATTATTGCTGAAACCGAAGAAATTGCGATGGTGGAGCAAGAACCCAAATTTGAAGGCCGTATCCTGGTAATGGTTCTGGCTCCGAAATAGCTTGATCTTACATTGAAATTGTTTTAAATACGACCCGTAAAGGGTGTTGCCCCTAAACATAGCTGAATAATTCTCAGGGTGGCGTGAGCCGGAATGTGTGATTGCTCACGCCATCTATTTTTAAAAAAGTAAGACTGAAGGAGTGTCACAGATGCCAAAAATAAAAACAAATCGGGCTGCCGCCAAAAGATTTCGCAAAACCGGCTCCGGTAAAATCGTCTACAATAAGTCCTTTGCCAGTCATTTATTGACCAAAAAGACGACCAAACGAAAACGATCCCTGCGCAAAGGCCGGATCGTTGACAAAACGAATGCGAAGGCCATAAAACTACTACTACCAAACGGCTAGCGTTTTTAATCTATAACTGGTTCTTTTTCGCTTTGTTTTGATGAGCTGCGTTCTCCGCGATTTTCCGCCTTCAACGTACTGCAAGTACGCCGAAGGCAAAAAACCTTGTGCGGCCTTGCCCATCGAAAAAAGCCCTCACTTATAACTTAAAAAAATAATTAGACGATAGCCTATCGGCTACTTGGTATGATGGAGAGATAAAATGAGAATCAAACGCGGCTTCAAAGCCAGAAGAAGACGGAAAAAGGTATTAAAATTAGCCAAAGGATTCCGCGGTGGTCGCAGCAAGTTATTTCGTACGGCTGCGGATGCGGTCGATAAATCGTTAATGTACGCCTATCGGGACCGGCGCCAGCGCAAACGTGATTTCCGCAGGCTCTGGATTGCACGCATTAACGCCGCAGCCCGCATGAATAAATTGTCATACAGCAAATTTATGCACGGTCTCAAAATGGCGAACATTGACCTGGATCGAAAGGTTCTGGCTGACCTGGCCATTACAGACCCGACCGGTTTTGCGAAAATTGCGCAACTAGCGGCTCGGCAGTCATAGAATATAGAATTTGAGAATTCAGGAATTAATATTCTGTTTCGGCCTGAATACCTGAATTCGCCATTTGGCAATCCCAAAATGACAATTTTACACCAAAGGTGTAAAAATTGGATAATTCCATTGATCAAATTTATCAAAAAGCCCTGCAGGAGCTTAAAGCGGCAACTGACCGCCAGGCAGTTGAGGATATTCGCGTCCGTTACCTGGGGCGCAAAGGGGCCGTTACTCGATTCTTAAGAAACATTTCAGATCTACCCGCCGATCAGCGCCCGGTAGCCGGCAAACAGGCAAACCAATGTAAAAAACTGTTAGAGAAGGCCTGTAAAGAAGCAGCTGAAAATCTTGAAACCGTTGAGGAGCCGGCTGTTGCAGGCATCGATGTTTCATTGCCCGGGCGACCGGCGCCGTCCGGCTCGCTGCATCCCATTACCCAGATAAACCAGCGAATCTGCGACATTTTCACCCAGATGGGGTTTGACATCGCCGAAGGACCCGAAGTGGAATTGGATTACTATAACTTTGAGGCCCTTAATTTCCCCAAGGACCATCCGGCCCGGGACATGCAGGACACCTTTTTCGTTTCGGATGATATCGTCCTTAGAACACATACATCCCCCCTGCAGATTCGCACCATGGAAAAACAGCAACCGCCGGTGCGTATCATCATGCCTGGCAAAGTGTATCGCTGTGACTCGGATCTGACGCATACCCCTATGTTTCATCAGGTAGAGGGCTTATTGGTCGATGAGAATGTATCTTTCGGGGATTTAAAGGGCACGCTGACGGCCTTTGTGCATCAAATGTTTGATGAACAAACCAGCCTGCGCTTTCGGCCCGGCTTTTTCCCGTTCACCGAACCCAGTGCCGAGGTCGATATCCTGTGTGTTATGTGTCGCGGTAAGGGGTGTCGGGTATGCTCTCAAACCGGCTGGTTGGAAATCCTCGGGTCTGGAATGGTTCATCCGGCTTTGTATGAGAACGTGGGATATGATGCCGATCGCTATACCGGTTTTGCTTTTGGCATGGGGGTGGATCGTATTGCCATGCTCAAATTCGGAATCGATGACATTCGCAAGTTTTTTGAAAATGATATTAGATTCTTAAGTCAATTCTAGTTTTTGTCCATAAATGGATCTTTTTTCGCTGAGCTTCGTTCTCCGCGGTTTTTCGCCCTCAACGTACTATAAGTACGCCTCAAACGAAAAACCTTGTGCGGCCTAACTCAGCAAAAAAATCTCTCATTTCTGGATCAAAAACTAAAATATTGTAAAAAGACATATAAAGTACCATCTCGAATTATCGGGGAAATACAGTTATCGGACATTAGATGATGCCTTGACGCCCCTTTTAGGAACAGAATAAATGAAGGTTAGTTTAAGCTGGCTCAATGATTATGTGAACATCAAGATGGCAGCGCCGGATCTGGCCGAAGCGTTGACGATGGTGGGGCTCGAAATTGAGTCGGTAACCGAACGCTACCGCTATCTGGATACGGTATTTGTCGGTCGAATTGAAACAATCGAACCGCACCCCAATGCGGATAAATTGAAGCTGTGTCGGGTCGATACCGGCCAGGGAAAAATTTCGGTGGTCTGTGGTGCGCCCAATGCTGAAATCGGGATGCTTTCACCGATTGCCCTGCCGGGCACCGAATTTCCGGAAGGCTTTGTTCTGGAGCAAAGCGTCATCCGTGGACAAACATCCAAGGGCATGCTTTGCAGTGAAGGTGAACTGGGATTAGGAGAGGATCGCAGCGGTATTATGCAGCTTGACCCGAAACTATCGGTCGGCGACCCATTGGCCTCTGCCCTGGAATTGACGGATACCGTTTTTGAAATCGAAATCACCCCCAACCGGCCCGATTGTCTGAGCGTTATCGGCGTCGCCCGCGAGATCGCCGCCATTCAAAAGGACCGCCTGACATACCCTGACTTCAAACTCAATGACCCACAAGATCGTATTTCACAGCAGACGTCAATTAAAATCGAAGCGCCAGACCACTGCCCGCGTTATGCCGCCCGGCTGCTCGAAGATATTCAGATTAAACCATCCCCTTTCTGGATACAGGAAAGGCTTTTGTCTGTGGGGTTACGGCCCATTAACAATATCGTGGATGTAACCAACTTTGTCCTGATGGAAACCGGCCAACCCCTGCATGCCTTTGATTTTGACCGGCTGTCGCAAAACAGAATTGTGGTCCGCACCGCCGGCAAGGGCGAAACCTTCATTACCCTGGATGAAAAAGAACGTGTTTTGGACGCTGAAATGCTGATGATCTGTGATGGCGAAAAAGCAGTGGCCATCGGCGGGGTCATGGGAGGCTTGAATTCCGAGATTGAAAACGATACCACCCGGGTGTTGCTGGAAAGTGCCTATTTTAATCCGGTCAGCATTCGCCGGACAGCCAAAAAGCTTGGCCTGGGTACAGACGCTGCTTATCGCTTTGAGCGCGGGGTTGATCCCGGCGGCACCATTGCGGCCGCCAACAGAGCCGCCAAGCTGATGGCTGAAATCAGTGGCGCTAAAATTATCGATGGTCTGATAGACGAATATCCCCTGCAGCAATCTGTAAAAAGCCTGAAGCTCAGTACCAAAAAAACAAACCGGTTGCTGGGAACGCGCCTGCAGCGCAAGCAAATTGAAAGTCTTCTTAAATCCATTGAATTTAAAATTGAGCAAAATAGCACTGAAAAAAAAGGCGATACGCTGGTCGTAACCCCACCCAGCTTTCGGGTGGATATTTCCAGACCGGAAGATCTTATGGAGGAAGTGGTTCGGCTCTACGGGTACAACAACATCCCGACGACATTTCCGCAAATGCCGGCCACCGGCCGCTTATCGACCAAAGAAATCCATTTACGCAACCAAGCGCGCCTGCTGATGAACGGATTTGGATTCCGTGAAGCCGTCAACTACAGTTTCGCCCACCATCAATCCGGTGACCACTTGCAGCTGGACACAGCTGACCCCCGCAGACAGCTTGTGAATATTTTAAATCCGTTGACCGAAGACCAGGCCACCATGCGCTCCTCCCTGGTCCCAGGATTACTGCAAACGATGCATTATAATTTTACCCAGCGAATTAAAAATTTACAGATTTTTGAAATCGGCAAAATCTTTATCGGCAAAGATCCGCAACAGCTGCCGCAAGAGACCGAGATGCTCGCCGGGCTCTGGACAGGGACCCGTTATGACGATTCCTGGCATGGCCAGGATACGCCCTGTGATTTTTATGACATTAAAGGCGTAGCTGAACGCTTCTTAAAGGCGCTGCATATCGATGACATACAATTTAGGCGTTTGCCGGAAAAAGAGTGCAGGTATACCCGCCCCGGCTATAGCGCCCAGATTTTTCACAACCAAAGCCGGTTGGGTTTGGTGGGACAGATTCATCCCCAGGTCCTTATGAATTTCGACCTGGAACAGGCGGCGTTTTTATTTGAACTTAACTTCGACAAACTGATACCATTGCTTAAAGACACAACGGTTTCCAGGTCGATTCCCAAATTTCCGGCTATTTTCAGAGACATCACCATTATTGTGAACAAGACGCTTGAAGCCCAGGAAATCATCAACAGCGCTCTAACTCCGTCATCCGAACTGGTGGAAGACGTCAGTTTGCTGCGCGTGTTCGAGGGCACACCCATTGCGCCGGGCCAAAAAAGTGTCTCTTTGCGGATTACCTATCGGTCACTGCAAAAAACACTGGAAGATGATGATGTAACACCGATCCATCAATCAATTGCGAACAGGTTGGTTCAGACATTTAATGCCGGTCTGCCGGCCTGATCGTTACAACCCATTTATGGTCAAAAAAATGCCAGATAACAAATCGACGCTCGTGGACATACCGGATAAGCTTTATTTTAGAATTGGCGAAGTCAGCAAATTAGCAAAAATCCCAGCCTATGTCCTGCGGTTTTGGGAAAGTGAGTTCCCACGGATTCGACCCAAACGAACCGATGCGGGACAACGGCTGTATTCCCGTGCGGATATTGAGCTGATTTTAAAAATTAAAACGCTTCTGTATGAAAAAAAATTCACCATTCAGGGTGCCCGCCAGCACTTATCGGTCAGATCGCGCAAAGATGAAGCCTCCGAAAAGCAATTGCTGGCCGATTTGCATGCAGAGCTTAAATCCATCAGGGATATGCTCAAATAAAAGCCCATTGGAAATGGGCTTTTATTTATTGAATTATATTGACAACCGCCCAATTTTGTCATAATCATTTAGATTGAAGCGCGGGCATAGCTCAGCTGGTAGAGTACAAGCTTCCCAAGCTTGGTGTCGCGAGTTCGAATCTCGTTGCCCGCTCCAGTTTGGTTCGTTTCCTTTTAGTTTGGTGAGGGTAAGACTTTATAGGGACTGTGAGATGGAATTAACTATTACCTTATGGTCGGTGTTATGAACTGATAACTTTTACGGCACAAAGTCAAAGGTCTACCTGGAGTTAAGGAAACGGGCGTTAGCCCGTTTTTTGTTTTTTTACCGCTTGTCATAATTATGTTCGGAATAACGCAAAAACGGATGGCGGCATAAGTGTTGTAGCAAAAAAACGTCCCGCAGTCGGAACGTTTTTTTTAACAACCACTATAAGGCTGAGTAAAATAGATCCGGTGAAAACGAAACGACATAAATTCAAAACGAAACAATCGGACAACCGGAACCCAAAATCCGGATCCAAAAACGACCAAGCGCTCATAAAGCAAATTGAGGCGCTGGTCGAACCGCTGTGTGACAGTGAAGGCTTAGAGCTGGTACATATTGAATATCAGCGCGAAGCGGGTGGCAGGATCCTGCGTCTGTATATTGACCGGGCGGCAGGTGTCAGCATCGAAGATTGCGTCAATGTGAGTCGTCAGCTAAATGATCTGCTCGATGTGAAGCTGGATACGATAGGGCCCTATACCCTGGAAGTGACATCACCGGGACCGGAACGGCCCCTATCTAAACTGCAGGATTATGAGCGTTTTAAAGGACACAAAGCGAAGGTAAAAACACGCCAGCCGATTAATGAACAAAAAAATTTTACCGGAATTATTATGGGGACGTCCGCAGAACAAATAAAATTGTCATCAAATGAAAAAACCGTCGTCATCCCCTTTGGTCATATTGCCAGAGCACGGCTTGTCGACGCTGATGGAGAAATCTGATGCAAATTTCAGATATCAAACGTGTTGTTGAACAGGTGAGCCGGGATAAAGGCATCGAACGAACAGTTTTGATTAAGGCCCTGGAAGAGGCATTAAAATCTGCCGCGCGCAAAAAGTTCGGCAGCAAAATGGATATTGAGGTCCAGTATAATGAAGACTCCGGGGAGATCGAAGTCTTTCAATTCAAGGAGGTCGCTGAAGTGGTGACCGAACCGGCGCTCGAAATCAGTTTGGAAGAAGGCCGCAAGCTGGATCCGGGATGTGAAATCGGCGATAGCCTCGGTACCAAAATGGACACCAGCACCTTCGGCCGCATTGCAGCTCAATCAGCCAAGCAAGTCATCATTCAGAAGATGAAAGATGCGGAAAAAGATGCCGTATATTCCAGTTTTGTCGACCGTAAAGGCGAAACAATCAACGGTATCGTACAACGCATTGACCGCGGTGACATCATCGTTAATCTGGGACATACCGAAGGGATTGTCCATGTTCGCGAACAGGTTCCCAAAGAAACCTATCGACGCGGTGATCGCATCCGGGCTTACATTTTCGATGTCCTGCATGAGTCTCGCGGCCCGCAGATCATTCTGTCGCGCACCCATCCGAATTTTTTGATTCATCTGTTTCGCACCGAAGTACCTGAAATTAGGGAATCAATCGTCACCATTATGGGAGCTGCCCGCGAACCGGGCATTCGGGCCAAAATTGCAGTGGCTTCCAACAATTCCGATATCGACCCCGTAGGAGCCTGTGTCGGTATGAAAGGCAGCCGCGTCCAAAATGTCGTGCAGGAATTGAGAGGTGAAAAAATCGATATCATTCCCTGGCATATCGATCCGGCCAAGTTCGTGTGCAATGCGCTGGCGCCGGCCGAAATATCGCGGGTGATCATTGATGAAAGCAATCAAACCATGGAAGTTATCGTTCCGGATGATTTTTTATCGATTGCCATCGGCAAAAAAGGGCAAAATGTCAGACTGGCTTCAAAATTAACCAGTTGGAATTTGGACGTTAAAAGCGAAACCAAATACACGATCGCCATGCAAAGCGGATATGATTCATTGGTTGCTTTACCGGGAGTGGGCATCAGCATGGCGGACGCGCTATATGAATTGGGTTTTTATTCAGCTGAAGAGGTCAGTAATGCCACCCCGGAGGATTTAATTCAAATCAGGGGAATCGGGGAAGAAACCGCCAAAAAGTTGATTGCCGCCGCTCAAACGGCTGTCGAAGAGGCCGAGCAAGCTGAGGAATTGGAAGAAGAAACCACCAGTAAAAAATCTGAAATTACCGAAACGGATGCAATCGAGGACAATGCAGCCGATCCTGAAGTACAGACGCCTGTTGAAGAAGACCCGCAAGCTGAAGAAATAGAAAAAACCGGGGACGAAGCGGCCAAACAATCCGATGCGGCTGAAGCTCAGGATACCGGGGACGATGCGTCGCCGGATGCAGAACCGCCAGATGACCAGACCGCATCAGAGGATGACGATGAAGCGGCCGAAGACACACCTGAAAGGCCTGAAACGGATTCCGTAAACGCTGATGAAAGCTCCCGTGTTGAAACGGATAACGCGGAAACGGACACAAAAGATGGTTCAACCGTGACATAATAAACATCGGTCCATTTATAGGTAATGGATCCGTTATTAAACAACAACGAAAACGCCGGCTGAAGACGCCCGATGGCGGCCAGATGCCGGTTGAGAACTAAAATTTCGGGGGAAAGAATGGCCAAGCTCAGAGTGTACGAACTTGCCAGAGATTTGAACATGACCAATAAGGTGCTGATTGCCAAGCTCAATGACTTGGATATCGATGTCAAAAGTCATATGAGTGC
>JAHEIW010000320.1 GCA_024639185.1 Deltaproteobacteria bacterium
TGTGGTCGGGCACCTTCATTACACCACCGATTCTGCCGGACTAAATCGTAAATCTATCTACGGAGGGCGCTCTGAAATTTGAGCGCCTTCCTTTTTTTTGTTATCCCATCTTGCATTTATCCACCATTCCATTATTCCTCAGTCTTTTTTCCGATTTGACAAGTTACAGCTTCTGATTTAATTGTTTAGTCCCAATGTCATTTATTTGAAGGGTAACGTGTTATGGATAAACCTAAAATGATCCTGATGGCGGAAGAAAAACTGGCCCGGGAAGTCGCCCTGGGCGTGATCGTGACCCGGCCTCTGACGGTCTGGCATTATATTATTCCGGGGATGTTTATCATCGATTTCCTGCGTCGCGGCAGCGCCCTGCGAAAATATACCGAGAGTTTCATGTTTCCAAGAAAACGGGCCGTCGAAGCAGCTCAGGCCCTTGCGCAAGGGCAGGTCGAAGCCGATGTTTTCGAGCATGTTGAAAACGATACGCGGGCGTGGCTAAATTCCCTTGATTTATATACCCCGGGGCTGCTGCAGGCTCAGGTCGAGGCCATTAAATTACTTGTCGAGCATTACGGCCGGTTGCTTGGAGAAGAGGGCTACAGTGTTTATGGCCTGTTGAAAGCCGCTTATCAAAACCCACAGAATCTGCAGGATTTTTTTAGCGATCTTACGGCTGCTGAAGCTGAGGTGGATCGCCAACTGATTGCTAAAAAGGGTGAAAGTGAGAAACTCAAACTGAAAATATTAGCGGAACAGAAACAGCTTGAAGAGAGGCGGGCAAAGATTATTGAAGAAGTGTTCTAACCAGATACTACGCAAGTTACGATGATGACGTCGGTCACGTCATTTTCTTTCAGGCGCTATGAACTGCAAGTTGCCTGTGGCCCGATATTTGGGATGATTTTCACGTTTTTCCTAAACCCAAATCTTAGTGCCGATCATCCCCAATATCAGGCCACGACCACCTATTGGAATAATTTATTGGCATAGCGTCTTCCAGAAAACAACATGACCGACTTGGATAGCCGGTAAAGAACGAAAGTCAGGAACTTATATTATAAAATGATGAAGCGTTAGCGACACCGCAATTTTAGGCACTCCACGCCCGCCATGCGAGCAAGGCGAGGCGGGCGGGTTAGCTCATTTTAGGCATTTTAGGCACTTGTTTGGTATGCCGAAATCATGATTTGAGGCCTTAGCATTTAAAAATATATCTTAACCCATTGGAGAGATTTTGACCGAGGACTTTTATAAAAAATATAAAACCATCCTGGAAAAAGAGCAATCGATGGCCCGAAAGATAGCGCTTTCCTTGATCAAACCGAAACAGTTGACCGTCTGGGAAATTATGATTCCGGTCATCTTTATCCTGAATTACGTAAAACTGAAGCATTCCAGAGAGATTTTTATCCAAAACCAGATGTTTACCAAGAAAATGGCACTGGATGCCGCCCGGGACATGCAGAAAAAAGACGTCGCTAAAGAAACGGTTATGGCCCAAATCGATTCTAAAACCAAAGAACTGCTGGCCTCTGTACCGGGCGATATTTATTCAGATGATATTCGCCGGCAGCAGCTCCGTGAAGTGGATTTGCTCATTGACCATTACCATAAATTATTAAATGCTCCTGGCGCAGATTATGCCGCCCTGGTAACGCATGCCTATCAAACCCCTGCGGCGTATTCATCCTTTTTGGATGCGCTCCAATCGGCTGAAAAGGCCGTTATGAACGCTGCGCACCAGACGCTGGGCAGCAAAGCGGATACCGATACGGCTGCTAAAATAGAATCAATCAGCGCCAGCATGCGTGCAGCAGAGCTAAAAAACCTCTATTCACCCCAACCCCAGCCTTAAGATGCTGAAACCCAAAGAAAACGATCATATCTATCAGCACGCCTATGTGCCGGAGCATCTAATTGAATATGTGATGGCAGTCACCGGCGGTACGCCTTACTATGTTCAAGACTATCTGTGTTATCGGCAGCGAAACCATCTCATCTTTATTGGATATCCATTGGCAGACGACCCTGAAAAGCTCTCACAGGTCTACCCGGTGGTGTGTGAACGGTTTAATCCAGATTCCATCACAGTGGTTGCCGATGACCTGTCCGGGCTGCCGGAAGGCGATGAATCCCAGCCTGTCGATCAATACTATCGCCTTGAATTGCCCTTAAAATCGCTGAATCCGGCTGTGGCCTATATGGTGCGGCGGGCCGCAAAGGAGCTGAACATCGAGGCCGGCCAATTTGGCAGGGAGCATAAAAAAATTATTAAAGATTTTGTCAGACAGCAGGATCTAAGCGCCGCCCAGATCCATATCTTTAAGAAGGTCTCGACATACATAAAGCAGTCAACATCAGCATATCTGCTTGAAGTGCGTAAGTCGGGTCGATTGGTTGCTTTTTCCATCGTTGATCTGGGATCGGCTCAGCATGCATTTTACCAGTTTAATTTTCGGTCCGCAAAATTAAACGTGCCGGGTGCTTCTGATCTTTTGTTTGACGAAATGGTGCGTCTGGCGCACTCAAAGGGAAAACAGGCCATTAACCTGGGGCTGGGCGTTCACTCCGGCATCCGCCGCTTTAAGGAAAAATGGGGCGGCAAGGCATTTTTAAGGCATCGTTCGGTGTTCATCCAGCGTAAGTCGGCACCGGATATCAACAAGCTGTCCAAGAAGCTTTAGGTTCGGGGTTCAGAGGTTCAAAGGTTCGCCGTTCAGGGATTAGAAGGTTTGGTCAAACGATCTGTAAGATTGGTTTCATTTGTTTCATTGGTTGAATTGGTTGGTTTGACCCAAACCAATTGAACGAATTAAACCAATCAAACCAATAAAACTATAGAAAATTCTTTAACCTTTTGCCCTTCAATTTAGGTGTATATCTCGTTGGCCTCGGTGGTACGAACTTTCTTGGTGATTTCTTTGACTTTTTGAAACCAGCGGCGGCGTTCCGCTTTGGAGCCCTTGCGCATGGTCGTAATGGCTGCCTGAATCACATCTTCTTCCAGTTTTTGTAGGGCACTCAGGTGAGCCTGGTACTGACCTTTAGAAGGAAAAATGGCCTTTGCAACTGCGGAATAGGTGGTTTG
>JAHEIW010000028.1:0-7981 GCA_024639185.1 Deltaproteobacteria bacterium
TCGCTTGAATAAAGATTTACGACACCCGCAGCAGAAGGTGGGGGAGGTTCGAGCGTGATCAGGTCGTATGCCTGCTCGCTGCGCAACAATTCGTGTCGGCCATCGCGCAAACGGATATCCATCCGGGGGTCTGTCGCCGCATCGAAATTACCCTGGAAGTTCGGCGTGGCCTTTTTAACTTCGGGCAACAGTTCGGCGACGACACGCTGCTCCAGTCCTGGATAACGCAGCAAGGCCCCTGAGGTTATTCCTGTCCCCAGCCCGATGACCAATACCGATCTCGGTTCGCCATTATGAATGATCAGTGGCAGCAGGGCCTGCAGGCGCATATAGCGCAACGAGGGCAGTGTGTCACCGGAATTGGAGACACCTTGGATGTACAAACGGCGGAAGCGTTTCTGTCCTGCCGGCTGTTCGAGCACCGCCACCGTTCCACCCTTGCCTTCTTCATAGAAGACCATCGTTCCACCGCGCGTTGCGGCCAACAAACTCCCCAAACGGTCAGGCGGTGCCAGTAAGGCCACACCAGCGACCATGATGACAATGATGATCGTGCCCCAACGGGCGAAGCGAAATTCGGACAGGCCATGCATCGCCGCCAGCAAACCAAGCATCGCAGCGATTATAGCTAGAATTGCCAGGGTTGTGACCAGGCCGAATTGCGGCACCATCACGAAACCGGTGATCACCGTACCGACAATGCCGCCGAATGTGTTCCAGGCAACCACTTTGCCAATATCGCGCCCGACGTGGCCAGAATCAACGATCAGTTTCAAGGCTGCCGGAAATGCCGCACCGAGAAAAAGCGTAGGGATAAAAACCATGTACATTGCGGCGATGGCAAAGCGGGTGCACATACCGACCAGCCTGCTCTGGGTCAGCGACATGGCGGCCTGGTCTCCCAGGGACTGCAGCTTCGGCAGCCATGGTCCAAGCAAGCAGATCTCAACCAATGCAACCATACCTGCCGCAGCGATCAACAGGCCAAATACGCCCCAGGGATCACGAATACGATCGGCCCAGTGGGCGAACAGGGCCGCGCCAAGGGCCAGGCCAAGGAGATAGGTTGCCAATACCACAGAAAAGGCAAAGCTGCGGGTACTCATGAACTGAACCACCGATTGTGTCCATACCACTTCGTATCCCATGGCCAAGCCACCGGCGATGGCATATAATAGGATGGCCAGGGTGGCCGACTTTGCCAGAGATGCAGTCTTTGACGGTTGTTCGACGCTGGCTTGGTCTGTTGCATGACGATCAAGCCAGAAGCCCCCGGCCGCAGCCAGTCCACCCATGCCGGCGGCGATCAAGGCCGTGCCCTGAATGCCAAATGCCGGAATGAGAAAAAACGAGGACGCCAATGCGCCCAGGATCGCGCCGGTGGTGTTGGCGGCATACATCCACCCACCGCCGGTGCCGATTCGGTCTGCAGTGAGCCGCAGCGAGCGAACCATCGCAGGCAGGGTGCCGCCCATCAGGAATGGTCCCACACCAACCATCAGAAAAATGAGCATCCAGGCGAGCGCAGCGCTATGCTCTTGCAGTATCGCAAAAGGCGCCGCAGTGTGGGCCAGTATGATGGTCATCAGGACTCCGACCAGGGCAACTCCGATCTCCAACCCGGCATACAGGCGCAGCGGCCTGGTTACCCGGTCCGCCCAGCGGCCGAGCAAAAGCCCTCCCAGGGCGAGCCCTGCAAAGAAAGCGCTTACCCCGGTGGTGACTGCATAGACGTCAACACCGACGATCAGCGTTAACTGCTTAATCCAGAGTACCTGATAGACCAGTGCGGCGGTTCCTGAGAGGACAAGAAATAGGGCGCGCCACCACATGCCATTCTTTGCGCAGAGCTCGCTGTTGTTGGGTGACAATCCCGCAGATCGCCTCAAAGCTTCTTTCATTAGTGCCTTCTTGCGGTGTCTGTTCTTGGTCATGGCTCAGAGGAAAAAAGGGGCCGCCCGCCATTGGATCGACAGGCGGCCCGGGGACGCTTTTAATATGCTGCTTCGTTAACTACTGGGCTGCGTTTTTGTGCAGCATCTCCAGCACCGCACTGAGATTGAAGGTGCCGGGTTTCTGGCGAGGTGGGAAGTCCTTGTAGGTGGCCAGATGCTGGCCAACGTAAGTGGCTCCCGGAAGGATTAAATAGGCACGATTGAAGAACCATTCCCCGTAGTTCATGGCCTCATGATCGGCCCGTTCAAACGGGTCGGTGCGCAGGTTAAAGAGTTTTGGCATGCGCAGGGTCACCATTGGCTCTCGCCAGACATCAAGGCCATGAGCACGCTGCTCCATGAACACGAGTTTCCATTGATTGAAACGCAGGCCGCACACCTCACCATCATCGGTCCAGTAGAAGAATTCGCGTCGCGGTGATTTATCCGTTTCGCCCGACCAGAATGGCATCATATTGTAACCATCGAGATGGACCTTGAAATCCCTGCCGTTGGCCTGGTGCCCTTTCAGAAGCTTCTCCTTAATGTCAGACTCGCCGACTGCGGCCATCAGGGTGGGAAGCATGTCTTCGTGGGACATGATGTCATTGATCTGGGTTCCCGGCTTGATAACACCGGGCCATTTGATGAAGGTGGGAACGCGATAGCCGCCCTCCCAGTTGGAGTTCTTCTCATTACGGAACGGGATCGTCCCACCGTCCGGCCAACTGAACATCTCGGCGCCGTTGTCGGTGGAGTACATGACGATGGTGTTCTCATCAAGCCCCAGTTCTTTCAGCTTGGCAAGCACCTGACCAACATGGCCGTCGTGCTCGACCATGCCATCTGGATAAATACCCAATCCGGTGACACCTTCTGATTCTTTTTTCAGATGGGTCCATACGTGCATGCGGGTTGAGTTCCACCAGAGAAAGAATGGTTTGTTGGCCTTCTTGGCGCGGTCCAGAAAGTCCAGTGCCTTGGCGGTGACCTCCTCGTCGATGGTCTCCATGCGCTTCCTAGTCAGTGGGCCGGTGTCCTCGATCTTGCCGTCGGCAAAGCTATGGATGACGCCGCGCGGGCCGAATTTCTTCTTGAACTCAGGGTCTTTTGGATAATCTACATTTTCCGGCTCTTCTTCGGCGTTCAGGTGGTAGAGGTTGCCGAAGAACTCGTCAAAGCCATGATTGGTCGGCAGGTGTTCGTCCAGGTCGCCGAGATGGTTTTTACCAAACTGACCGGTCATATAACCGTGATTTTTCAGAAGCTCGGCAAGGGTCGGATCCTTTTCAGAAATACCTTCTGGAGCGCCGGGAAAACCGACCTTAAGCAGACCGGTACGGAAAGGGCTCTGGCCGGTCAAAAAGGCTGCACGTCCTGCGGTGCAGCTCTGCTGACCATACCAGTCGGTAAACAGGGCACCTTCCTTGGCGATACTATCAATGTTCGGCGTTCTGTAACCCATCATCCCCTGGTTGTAGGCGCTGATGTTCCAATAGCCGATGTCATCGCCCCAGATGACGAGAATATTGGGCTTGTCCGCGGCCAGGGCCGCACCGTTCAACGAGATTAGCGCAAGCAGACATACGGCGATGCATGCGTAAATAAAGCGGTCTTTTCTTTGGCTCATGATACACTCTCCTTTCGTTTTTTATGTTGGTTCTACAGCAGGTTATGCGTAGACCAAAATGCTGCACGCGTATCTTCCAGGAATCTCGGACCTCAGCTCGGAGGTCTTGCCAGGATTATGTGCTTACCTGCAGTTTTAGTCGTATCGGCCGGCTCCTCAGACCCGAATGGTTTCTGCTCCGGCTTGAGTTCTTCTATTACCTCGTCAGCGAAAGAGTGGACAATACGTCGAGAATGATCATTCTCCTTCCATGACCCCATAGATCGAATCTACAAGCGTCTGGTCATCGACGGGTTTGCAAAAGAAGGCCCTGGCGCCCAGTTTGAAGGCGCGCTGCCGGGTATAATCATCGTCATATGCCGAAACGACGATTACCGGAATATTCAACCCCTGCAGCCGCATGCGTTCCAACAAATCGAGGCCGCTCAAACCCGGCATGCGGATATCCGTGATGATGCAGTCGCTTGAAGCCACGGTCTCGTCAACAAGAAAGGCCTCGGCGGATTCATAGGTTTGAGCCTTAAAGGCAGCGGATTCGAGCAGCATCAGAAACGCTCTAAGAACGGATTCGTCGTCATCGATAATGCAGACCGTCGGTGTCATATTTTTCTTTCGGAAAAAAATACTGGAAGTGCCTTTTAGAATTTATAATCATTGCGTCAACGCCTGTCTATAATACTTTGGTTCTATTGCGGTGCCCTCACAGAATAATGCATCAAAGAGAAGCCGCGTAATCGCCAGAAAAGAGGGACTGCGGGGGGAGATTTACTTATTGCAGCTCTTCAGGCGCTGATATGCCTGCTTTTTCGGCCAAACGGACCAACCCTGCCAGCGAGTCCGCCTGAAGCTTCCGCATCACCCTTCCGCGATGAATCTTTACGGTCTGCTCCGCAATATCCAGGGCGGCGGCGATCTGCTTGTTGAGCATGCCGCTGACCACCAGGCGAAACACATCATGCTCTCGCGGCGAAAGTGTTTTGAGCCGGTCGCGGAAATCTTGCACATCTTCAAATTCGGACAACGTCTTTTTGTTTCTCTCGAGGGCGAGTTCGACGGCCGCAAGAAGCTCTTCGTCGTCGAAGGGCTTGGGTAAAAAGTCCACGGCGCCTTTCTTCATTGCGCTCACACCCATCGGCAGGTCTCCGTGGCCGGTAATGAAAACGATCGGCAATGAATTTCCCGCCTGGTTGAGTCTCTCCTGCAAATCCAGGCCGCTCATGCCAGGCATCCGCACATCCACGATGATGCAGCCGATCCCGCTGAAGGGGTCGCGCGCCAGAAAGTCCTCGGCCGCCGCAAATGCTTCGACCGTATAGTTCGCCGCCTGCAAGAGATAGGTCACGCCGCGGCGCACGGAATCGTCGTCGTCTATGACAAAAATACGCGTGGGCTTCTCAGTCATCTTGCCCCGCCGGCATTTCAAAGGTCACGCTCACCCCGCCGCCCGAATTGTTCTCAATTCGGATGCGGCCATCGTGCTCGCGGATGATGTTCCAGCACAGGGCGAGCCCCATGCCCATTCCCCCGGTTTTCGTGGTGAACAAAGGTTCGAAGACCTTATCGATTCGGGTCGGATCGATTCCGATGCCGGTATCCCGCACGACCACCTGGACCTTGCCGCCTTTTTCCCGGGTGCTGATAAAAATTTTCCTGTTTTCGGGCGTATTTTGTGAAACCGCATCGGCGGCATTCATGATCAGGTTCAGCATCACCTGCTGCAGCTGGGACTTGTCTGCCATCACCAGCGGGAGCGTCGGCGAGGAATGCGTTTCGATGCGAACTCCGCGTGCAGCGGCCTCACCCTGAAAGATGGTAAGCACATCGTTCAAGACATCGTTGACCGCAACGGGCGCCTTTTCCTCCGGGTCGCGTTTCAATATCGCCCGCATGCCGCGGACGACTTCCGCGGCCCGCTTGCTGTCTTCAACGACGTTTTGCAGAATTTCGCGCAGTCTTTCGCTGTTGAGGGCATCCGACTGCAGAAAGCGCAGGGCCGCCTGGGAACTGCTGCGAATGGCCGCCAGCGGCTGGTTGAGTTCGTGGGCCAGGGAGGCCGACAATTCACCCAAACGGGAGACACGTTCAACCCGCAGCAGATGCCGGTAACGGCTTTCGGCCGCCATGAGATTTGCGGACAAAACGCGCTGTTTGCGGTTTTGTCTGATCAAAAGGCCGATCAGACCGGATTGCAGGGCCACAAACAAGATGATACCGATCACAATCCATTTGTGCTGTCCAAAGAAGCTTTTTTCGCGGTGAGTGACAATGCTGCCCTTCGGCAGACGCTGCTCCGGAATTCCCCAGCGCTTAAGCTGCCGCCAGTCGAACATTAGCAGATTATCCTTCTCAATCGATTCGGCAGCATTTATGGGTTCGCCTTTCAATAGATTGATCGCAATATCGGCAAATTTTTTCCCCTGCTTGCCGGCGCTAAGCAGGCAACCCCCTACAATCCCGTGTCCCAGATAGGTATCTCCAATTCCAAAGGTAGGAGCGTTGGCTTTTTCGGAGATAGTGCGCAGAATCTCTCGTGGTACAAAATATTGCCCACTGGCATCACGAAATAGGCTCAGATATAAAATAGCCGAATCTTCAGGCAAGTTCGCAGCTTTTTCGAGAAGGTTCACCACAGCGAGACCATTGAGGTTTTCGACGTTTAGCTTGGCACCATATTCCTTTAATGCCTCAAGTGCCAGTGAATTAAGACTTTGGTCGATTTGCGAGATCCCTGATATCATAAAAAGATTTTTGGTTTGCGGCCGGACATCTTGAATGATTTTTATCGTTCTTTTTATGTCA
This sequence comes from Deltaproteobacteria bacterium, assembly GCA_024639185.1. GTDB lineage: Bacteria > Desulfobacterota > Desulfobacteria > Desulfobacterales > JAHEIW01 > JAHEIW01. The sequence continues at coordinate 6,364 of JAHEIW010000028.1, forward strand.
AATCCCCACGATAAAGGCGTCATGTTGGGCTTCATAATTTCACTTGGCAAGTGTTGACCATCGTTTGTGATCAATACCACCGGAATGTTCCCAAACAGCTTCTCTTCGTTTGCAAATAGCAAATCCCTTGAATCACCCCCCATTTCAAAGACCAGGTCTATTTTTTGATTAGCATACTTATATCGATAAAAATCAATGGCTTTTCTAAGGTATGTGTCATCCGGATGTCTCGGTCGATCCGCGTGTTCGACGTTGAGTTCGATGGGAAAGGGGGATTCAGAGGCAAACGTGGCTCGCATACTTTCTTCGACACGATATGCCCAGGGCAATGCCTGTTTGAATGCAAAGATGACCAAGATTTGTTTTGGAACCGGTTTCTTAGCGGTTGATGCTAAAACTCCAGGTTTACACAACACCCATGTCAGTAAAACGGCAAGCATTAATTTTCCGAGGAGGCCTGTACCTGGCAGCTTTTCGGTTTGATTGCTGGTTGTCATGGCATATTCATATAAATTGAGCCAGGATTAAATTTGATGTCCGAAATGTTCTCAACAAATCGCCTGTGAGCTGATAATGGATTGAACAGGGGCTTTTTGAAGCAATATAGAAAAGAAGTATTTTATTCGCAAGATTTAAATGGATTACGCATTCTAATCCTTAAAAATAAGCCGATTTAAATTGTTCATATTCCGTGCCTGCTCCCACAGTACTAAAAGTTCACCAATGTATTTCAAATTACATCTACCAATCCTCAATTCTTATGCAGTATAAAATCGAGCATTAATAGCCGCAGTGATCAGGTGGAGGCACTAAGGTATCACCTGGATATATCAGGGCTTCAATTAACATCACAGCGCGTTTTTGAGATTTCATGCCTGTGTCTTCAATCACCGTTATAGGCCGGTGGCACCTGCTCAAAGGTGCTCATATCCGACTTCACCTCTGCCTTCTTCGTGCCCGGCATCATCTCGAAACCCAGCTCGAACTGCACCAGCGTGGTCTTGAGTTGTTCATACACCTTACGGTTGCCGTCGAGCTTCGCTTTGCCGTTTTTGATTTGCTCGTCAAAGGTAGCGGCTCCCATCATTACCGTTTCCAGGTCCGCGCGATCGATGCTGATGATCAGATCCGGATCCTTTGCCTGCTGTCCCTTGATATTGGTGAGGGTGGCATTGCTCATCTCCAGCACGAATTGATCGCCGTTATCCGGCGTCACAAGATTGATCTTGAACTCCATACCCTCAGCTTTCCTGCTGTCCATGCGAATGCCTAAAAAATCCAGGAACAGGTCAGTGGTCATCGCACGCACCATATCCGGCCCGCCGGTCTTGGGGCTGGCCCCTTCGGGTATACCGGATCGCAGTTCCAACGCCGCCGCCAGAAAGCTGTTGCGCACGCTGGGGCTCTCCTGCTGGTAGCCAAACTGCTCGAAGGCATCGGCCAGCAGATCCTTGGCCTCCTGGTTTTCCGGTTCCGCGTACACCAGCTTGTTGAGGATTTCCTGGACCTGGCGGTACTTACCCTGCGCATAGAGTTCTTTGCCCTTGGCAATGATTTTTTTGGCACCCCCCATCATATCCACATACAGCGCCGCCGAGTCCTCAGGCGACAGCGGGAT
>JAHEIW010000028.1:8081-20886 GCA_024639185.1 Deltaproteobacteria bacterium
TTTCCTGGACCTGGCGGTACTTACCCTGCGCATAGAGTTCTTTGCCCTTGGCAATGATTTTTTTGGCACCCCCCATCATATCCACATACAGCGCCGCCGAGTCCTCAGGCGACAGCGGGATGAGGCCCAGGTTGCCGGCAGCCGTGTTTTTACCTATCGACTGGTCGACATGTCCAAAGGGACTGCGCGGCAGCAATACGCCGTATTGGAAAAACAACCGGCGGCTCATCGCATTGCCGGCATAGACGTTTTCCGATACCGCATGGTCCATAAAGCCGACCGGAGCGATGATCTTGACCTTACCACTTCTAACGTCGGCTTCGTCCACCACCCCTCGCACACCGCCGAAGTGATCGGCATGGGAGTGGGAGTAGACCACCGCCACCACCGGGCGCTCACCGAGTTTCTCGTTGATGAAGTCGAGCGCCGCTTTGGCGGTCTCTTTCGCGGTCAGCGGATCGAAGACGATCCAGCCGGTCTTGCCTTTGATAAAGCTGATGTTGGCCAGATCGAATCCACGCACCTGATAGATCCCGGGGATCACTTCGTACAGGCCGTAGTTCATGTTCAGGATGGCCTGCCGCTGCAGCGATGGATGGATACTGTCAAAATCCTTGCCCTGCAGCAGCCACTCGTAGCTGCCCATATCCCAGGCGACATGACCTGCTTCGGCCTTGATCTGCTTGTAATCAGGAGCTGCAATAAATCCCTTTTTTTGTTCCTCGAAATCCCTTTTATCATCAAAAGGCAAGGATTGCCGCTGCTTATTCTGCAAGTCTACGGTAAATTTGGACGGCATCTTCCCCTTGGGGTGGAAATGCTTACCTTCCATTGCGCCAGGATCGGTCACGGCACCTCCACCACCTGCGGCAAAAACCATAGACCCGAACCCGATAAAAATCGCAATAGCCACCGTCACTGTGAGTGTTTTTATAATAATCATTTCTTCCTCCTCTTATTCTTTTGACGAATGCAAGTACTTTGCATATATGGATTTCGCGAAAAATGAAGTCAAAAAGTATAGCCTCTTTTTTATGTTTCAAGGGTAGAAAGAAATTATTATCGAAGATTAGTGAGGATGGGTTCTGCTGCTAATGTACTTGCTTTAGTGTTCGAGTCCTTGAATTGTATGATGCATGCGCAAATCTCGAATATTTTGCAAGAACGGGATTTTTACATTTACGTGCCTGATGGAGGAATTTGGAAGGATGCGATATTTTCTGTATTTCCTGAGGTAATATAGCGGTTTGGGATTTTATGGATAGGATCAAAAAAGCTGAAATTTAATTAATTCTAGACGCTGGATATCATGACAGAAAACCAAATATCAGCAGATAGTTATTAATAGAGAGTGTCTTTAAAAAACCATACCCTGATGTCCTGTGATAAAAAAAATATCACAAATTTTCCGGACTGCAAATATGAAGAGGGTATCGGATGCCTGGCCGCTATCTACTGGTCAATGGCTGCTGGCAAACCTGCGACGAGCTCAGCCGAGTCGAAGTGAGAAGCAAGAAACCAGAGGCCTAATCCCTTCTTTGTAAATTACCTGCAGAACACAACACTAAATATAACCGGGAAACCGTCTGCGAACCACAGCGCTGTAAACCCAATCTATCAGCGTTACAAAGTCATAAACCGGCAGTCTAACTGCTTCCTGGACCGCCCGGGCATGGGTGGGGAAAAGCGTGCACTCCAAAAGCATGGCTCCCACCTCAGGGCGTTCTTTCACCATATCGCGTGCCAACTGCATCAGTCCCTGTTCGAGTTGATAAACATTGTAATGACCCTCACCGGCCAGGATTTTCTGCATCTCAGGCAAAACCTCCGCCCCGCTGATAATCACCCGGGATGGATCCTCGATCCCGCAATTTTTGAGTACCGACGCGCCATGGAGCACCTCGCCATTGGCGGTGAGCACCCCGACCTTTTGCTCCGGCTTCAGAGAATTTACGATCAGCGGAACCTGCATCAAGCTTGAAAAAAAGCAGGGCACATCGAGCTCGTTGACCACCTGCGGCAGGTAGTTGCCAAAAAAGCCGCAGGCACCGATAATGGCCCGACAGCCCTGCCGCTGCAGGTGCTTTCCAGCTTCGATCAGCTGGGATAAAACCGCAGGGTCCAGATCGGGCGAAACGACGCTTTCTACCGAGGCCGCTTCGATAGATGTATACAACACCGGGTATTTAAAGGAGGTAGCGTTTTCAACGCTGCCGGGGGGCATGGCATAGCCGGCCTGGCCAAATAGGATGATCCCGATGGCCACACCAGCGACCACCTGCCCATCGATACTGTGAACCTCTTCGTCTTTCAAATGGCTCGTGTAGGTGTACATATTGTCCTCCGATAAAAGGTTTCCCCCCTTCGCCTTAAAGGCTGCGGAGGGCAAACAGGTGTCGGGTTTCGGGTGTCAGAAATAAATCGGCAAAATGCGGATTCTGATAATTTCAAACATCATCAGGTTCCTTATCCTGACACCTGAACACTGACACCTGACACCTAAAAATAAAATCATTTCTTGAAAATGAGGGACATAACACTAAACCAGCTTGAGCCGTTCCAGGGTTTCCGGACGAGGCACCCCGGCTGAATCCCAGCCGCGATCTTGATAGTACTCTTCAAGCATCGTCTCCAGATCAACCACCTGACCCTTGGCGGGCCCCTCGGGCAAGGGTTCTTTAAGCATCCGCGGCGGCAAATTATCATCGGCCCGGGTAAAGCCGGCCGCAATTAAAAACGATCTTTCCAGATTGAAAATCCGCTCACCGGCTTCAAGCAGCCCGGCTGGATCATACTTCACCCCGGTGGCGGCGGCCATCGCCTCGGCCATGCGGTCAAGCTCCAGGCTTTCATCATGTTTCATCAAATGCCGCATGGCCACAAAGGCGCACACCCCGACCGAGTCGACCACGGCATAGATATCCTGCATCTGCTTGCAATAGCGGGCTTTGTCCTGCTCGGTCAGTGGATCGAGACGAAAATCAAAATAGCCGAACTCAAGATAAATCATATCCCCTTTCATATGGGAGGCGCCAATGTTGGAAGTCGCGTAGAGAATGCCCATGCCTTTGGCACCCCGCGGGTCATAGCCGGGAAATTCCAATTTTTTGGCGGTTATGGAATACTCTGGGTGGCCATATTGGTGGGCCAATCGATAGCTGCCTTCGGCAAGCTGATCGCCGAAGCCTTCCCGCCGGCCCGTCATTTCAGTCAGCGCCACCATGGCCTCGGCGTCGCCGAAATTCAGCGATCTGCCAACATCAGCCTCGGGCAGCAGACCCTGCTCGAACAGCTCCATGGCGCAGCCGATGGTCATCCCCATTGAAATGGTATCCAGTCCCAGCTCATTGCAAAGGTAGTTGGCCTTGATGATCGCCTCCAGCTGGTCCACGCCGCAAGAAGAGCCCAGGGAGGCCAGGGTTTCATATTCCGGTCCTTCGCCCTGCCCCTGCCAGCGCGCATGATCCATTTTGGTGATGCGCCCGCAGGCAATCGGGCAGCCCCAGCAGGCGCCGGGGCGAACCAGATATTTCTCGGTCAGCACCTGGCCGGAGATGTTCTCGGCACCCTTAAAAACGCCGGTCTGAAAGTTGCGCGTTGGACAGATGCCGACCCCGGATGTCACCGGCGGCATGTAGGCGGTTCCGTAATCTCTGAGAACCAGTTTGCCGGCATCGGCGGTCGCCTTGACCTCATCCCGAATTTTGCGCGCGAGCGATTTGACGCTTGCCGGTTCGGCCAGGCTGACCTTTTGGGATCCTTTCACCACCACCGCTTTAAGTTTTTTAGCGCCCATCACCGCGCCCACTCCGGCTCTGCCGGCGGCCCGGTGTTTGTCGTTCATGATCGCAGCGATACGAACCTGGTTTTCACCGGCCGGCCCGATGACGGCTGTTTTGGCTGATTCGGTGGTCTCATCCCGCAGGATTTGGTCGGCTTCCGGAACAAGCCGGCCCCAGAGATGATCTGCCGGTCTCAATTCAGCCTGCCCATCGTCGACATACAGGTAAACCGGCTGCGCCGCCTGGCCCTCGATGATAATCATGTCGAAGCCTGCTTTTTTTAGCTCGGTCGGGAAATAGCCACCGGAATTCGAACAGGTCAGGGCGCCGGTCAACGGGCTTTTGGTGACGACCATGTAACGGGCGCCGGTGGGGATTGGCGTGCCGGTCAGCGGCCCATTTGCCATGATCAGTTTATTTTCACCAGAAAGGGGATCAATCTGTGGATCGACCTCATCCATCAAATAGCGAACGGCCAGCCCCCGTCCTCCGATATAATCCTGCAGCTTGCTCCGGGGAATCTCCTCCACCGCAACAGAACCGGTCGTCAGGTCAACCCGCAGTAATTGGCCTCTCCAGGCATGCATTTGATTCACCTCCTTGGGTTAAAGGTTCTATTTAATGCCGACCGCGCAACAGGGCACCGGGCGCAATCGAGACCCCCTCATCGAAACGGGACAGGCGCAGGGGATTTTCCTCGAGTTTCATCCGTCCGGTGATCATGTCGGCCGTCCATCGGCCTGCGGCCGGTGAGAGCATGACCCCGGGCCAGTAGGCGCAATTGAGAAAAAAGCCGGGAACCGTTTCAACCGGCCCGAGGAGTGGTTGATCATCCGGGGCATGTACATACTGGCCGGCATGAACAACGAGGTCGGGCTTTTTGAAATCGCCCATGATGTCATTCCAGAAAGGTGACAGAGCGCCAACTTTGTCAAAGGTATAAGCCGGAAACTCATAATCACCCAGCGGTTTCCGCATGGGTTCGGTTTTGGGTTCTGCCGGATCATGCCAACCCATCAGGGCGCCGCCGGTTTCCGGTCGCCAGTACGAGTCGTTGTCGATATCAATGGTCAAGGGCGCATCTTGTGGTATGCGTGGATGGGGGGCAACAAATACCCTTTGCCGCCTGACCTGGAAAACCGGCAATTCAACCCCTGCCATCTCGGCTATCTTAATGGCAAATGGACCGGCGGAATTGACGACGGTTCGGGTAGAAATCGTTCCCCGATTGGTCACCACTGCGCTGACCCCTTTTTGATCCACTACAATATCCTGCGCCTCGGTCTCGAGAAAAAACTGGGCCTCTGGTGAACCCTTCGCCAGTCCTTGAGTGGCTTCATGGGCCGAAAACCAACCATCTTTGGCGCGAAAGGCGCCGGCGATCACATCCGGCGAAACCCAGGGATAGTGGACCCGGACATCATCGCCCGTCCAGAACTCGGAATCAAGGACGCCGACCGCATGGTAGCCTTCAACCGTCTTTTTAATTTCTTCGAATTTGCTTTGATCCTTGCTGATAAAAAGGTAACCGCCGTGACGTAGGTTGATCTGATAGTCTGGAATGCCAACCACCTCGGCAAAATTCTCCCAGACCTCAATCGATTCCCTGGCCAACGCCGCCATGGCCGGTTCGGTAAACTGAGCCCGGAATGATTCGATGGATGCCGCCGTTGTCAGTGTCGACAATCCATCGCGTATCTCAACCAGAATGGTCTTCAAACCTGCTTTCGACAGCCAAAAGGCTGTTGCCACGCCAACGATCCCGCCTCCGATGACCACGGCATCCGCCGTGCGATCAGCCGTACCCGGCACAAAAACCTTACCCATGGGCGCCTCCCTCCACTTGTATTGGCCTAGTTTGTTCAGCCTGTAGCAAATACAGAACCTATCTTAAATCCCATGATCACGCCTTAAAAAATAAAAACAATGAGTGACTAAAGTGAACTAAAGTGGGAAGTGCCTAAAATTTTGGTGTCGCTACGCTCCATTATTTAGAAAAAGGGTCATTCGACTCCGAGACTCTTAATGGAAAGGGTGCTTTAGCCTTAACTTTAGGCATTTTAGCTCACTTTAGTCACTTTAGGCATTATTAAGTCAATCTAATGGCAACCGCCGAAAGAAATCAGGATTATCCGGATTATTATAATGATCCACCGGCCCATTTTCCTGATAATGCTGGTGCCGGTGCTTAAAGGCCTCCTGGTCCAACTCGACACCCAGACCGGGTCCTTCCGGTACATCGACTACATTGTTTTTGGGTTTAAAGGGACCGCCCTGGATGACATCGCCGATCTGCCAGCGCTTTAAGGATTGACTGGGCTCGTGTATCCATTGCATGGCTGCGCTGACATGCAAATACGCGGCCGTACAGACACCCGCGTCACCGCTATAACACCAGAAACCGACGCCCATGGCTTCACAGGCCCCGATAAAGCGAATGGCCCGGTTGATCCCTCCCAGCACCGCAAAATTGGTCACAAAGGTATCCGGCACCCCCAGCGCCACCGCCCGTCGAATGTCGGGCACGTGGGAGGAAAACGGGATACTCGAATGCTGGCGCAGCGCCGCCATTTCTTCAAAGGTGGCCACGGGATCTTCATAGTTACGAATGTTATAGGGTTCGATCTCGCGCAAAATCTGCCGGGCGGTCGATAAAGACCAGGCCATGTTGGAATCCAGACGGAGCATCACTTCGGGGCCGAGTTTTTCACGCAGACATTTCACCGTGGCAACTTCAAGATGGGGATCACCGAGCGTCAACTTGCCTTCAAACATAGTGGAGCCATGTTCTTCCCGCATCTTCACGCAGTAGTCAGCCACGGCCTCAGGGGATACCTCCCCGCCACGGCCATCCTTTTCCACCCGAAAACAAAAATATTCGGTAAATGGAATTTTCTTGCGCACAGCGCCACCCAGCAATTCATACAGCGGTTCATTCCATGCCTTGCCCCGGATATCCCACAAGGCGATTTCTATACCGCCGAATGCTTTGACCACAGAGGCATCGTCGGTGTTCTGCACGACACACCATTCCGGCAGGCAGCGCATCTCACAAGCGGCGATGTCGATGGGATCATAGCCGATCAACCGCGGCGCCATGTCATTGTTAATCACCTCGGCGCAGTCTCCCGACGGGGATTCCCCCAGGCCGACAATGCCTTCATCGGTTTCGACTTCAATAATGGTTTTGGTCGTACCCGGATAGGTCCCCACCGACCAGTAAAAAGGGGCCTCGAGAGGGATGTTGACCGGGGTTGCCCGCACTTGCGTGATCTTCATTTGGGGTCCTCCTTTCTTTTCTTGCATGAAAATTAATGAGAAGTCTAGATTACTATTAAGGATCAAAATCATTTTATCTCATTAATTTTCACCCTTCGGGCGAGCCGGAGACTTCCATCTGCTGCGTTATTAAGGACGAGGCATAGTTCACTATAGCCTCGCCCTTAAATGCCTTGCATATGAAAGCCTCCGACTCGTGCAAGATTCAGGTTATACCTTGGTATGGTGACTTTTTACAAGTTCACCCAGGCCCAGTCGTTTCAGCGTCTCCTCGGTGGGAAGCCCGTTTTGATCCCAACCCCGGGCGCGGTAATATTCATCCAGGAGAATATCTAACTCTTCTCTCGTGAGATAATGACCTTCATTGGGACCGCTGGGAGTGGGCTCTTCGTAAAACCGGGCCGGTGGATAATCCAGACGGCGCCCGAAATCTTCGACTTCACGCGCACTGAATAACCGCGTCAAATTCCATATTCGTTCGGAGACCGTTAGAAGCTCCTGCCAGGTTTTCTTTTTGCCGGTGATCAGATAAAAAAGTGTTTCGTAATTTTCCTGTTCGAAACCCAGCTCCATGTACTGCAATCGGCAAATCCCAAGGACATCGAACAGCGGGCGGGTGTGCTGGCTGTCGATCACATATTGGGCACAATCCGGTTTGACAATGGCCTTGGGCATTTTTTCCGAATCGCCGCCGCTGCTGATCAGATCATGAACACTGGTCCAGGCGCCGGCCACATCGTACCCCAGCACCCAGGCACGGTTGTGATGGGCACCGATATCGGCCGTCATATATGCCAGCATCATCGAGGGCGCATTGCGGGTTTCATAGCCGGTCCATTCGAGACCCTTGACATGGATGGCAAAAGCGTCTGATCCTTTTCCAATCTTTTTGGATGCAACCTTAACACCCTCAGCCAACAGATCGCCAATGCCTTCGCGCCGGGTGATCTGATTGAGTAAAAATTCCACAGTGCCCAGATCAGAAAACTGAATCTCGCGACCCACCTCAGCAGAATTTAGCATTTTCTTTTCGAAGCACTCGATGGCCCAGGAGATGACTGCTCCGGCGGAAATGGTATCGAGGCCCAGTTCATCACACAGATAATTGGCGTAAGCCACCTCTGAGATGGTTTGCAGCAGGCAGTTGCCCCCGAAAAGAGCGATGGTCTCATATTCCGGCCCCTCCACATAGGCGTTGCCCAGATCAGTCTTGGTGTGACCGTACTTGCCGCATGGGGTGGGGCAGCAGAAACACCCTTTGTCCGTAATTTTAAGCTGTTCGAGAATGGCTTTGCCGTTGATATCCTGATAGTGGTCGGCATAGGAGGTCTGGAAATTCCGGGTCGGAAAAACACCGACCTCGTTGGTCCAGTTGGTGATACCGGCGGTGCCTTCGGGTGTCCATTCTTTAAAGCCAGGCTTGGCAAATACCTTCTGATATGCATCCTTGCCGGCGGCATAGGCCCCTTCAACATCATGGAGCGGGAGGCTGCCGGTGCCTCTGACGACGATGGCTTTGATATTTTTAGATCCCAGCACGGCCCCCACACCGGTGCGTCCGGCCTGTCGGCCGAAATCGTGAGAAATACAGGCAAACCGGACCCGGTTTTCGCCGGCCGGCCCAATGGTCAGAATTTGAAAACCTTCGCCCAGGTCTTTTTTAAGTTGTTCTTCGCAAGACAGGGCGCCCATTCCCCAATATCCATCGGCCGGACGGATCTCTACCCGCTCATCATCGATAAATAGATAGCTGGGGATTTCTGCCCTGCCATTTAGCACCAATACATCATATCCGGCGTACTTCAACGCCGGGCCGAAATGGCCGCCCATGTTGCTGTCCGCGTACCCGCCGGTAGCCGGTGATTTGGTGGCAAAATGGACTTTCCCGCTGGCCGGCAGAAAGTATCCTGAAAGCGGCCCGGTGGCTACCAGAAACATGTTTTCGGGACCATAGGGGTCCGTATTCGGTGGCAGCTCATCATAAAGCAATTTGGCCAAAAAACCCCGTCCGCCGATATAGTCATCAACCAGATCGTCGGGCAACGGTGTTTTTTTAACTTCTTCGCGGCTCAAATCCACCCTTAAAATTGCTCCGGCATATCCGTTAGGCATAACCAACACTCCTTTTCCAATGATTTTAAACCATGACATCGCTACGCCTGGTCAGCAGCAACCAGCTCCAGGGCCTGGCGGGGGCAAATCTCGGCACATTCGCCGCACAGGGTGCATTTGATGGGCACCGTCATCTGCTTGTGCTCAAAAAGAACATCATGCGGGCAATCTTCCACGCATTGCAGGCACCCGGTGCATTCCTCTGCATCGATAATAAAGGCGTCGTTTTTGAGCTCGATGGCTTCCACCGGGCAAACCTCGGCACAGACGCCGCACTGATCGCACAAATGAATCCGGTAGTCACCCGGTGCCGGAAACCGCCCTTCGATCCGCAGGGCCGCTTTGGCAGGATTGACCTCGCGAAAATTTTCCAGGGCGCAAACCACCCGGCAAACCCCGCAGCCGGAACAATTTGCATGAATTGCTCTAAGCTCCATTGCCATGCTCTACTCCTTTGCGTTGCTCATTGTCTGTTTGAATTTATTCCAGGGTATCTATGAACCTTTTCAATTCTTTATCTGCATCAGCCGGCAGATCCGGCTCACAATACTCGGCCAACACCTGCTTAAGCCTCTTATTGGCTGTTTGCAAAATTTGCTGTGAACCATTTTCTATCCAGGTGTCGAAGTTGTCACGATTGGACAGCACCGGCTGATAAAACTCAGTGCGAAAATGATCAAAGGTGTGATCCTGATCCAAAAAATGACCGCCGGGACCAACGGCTTTGATCACGTCAAGGGCCAGGGTATCGGCGCTGACCGCATAGGCATTTTTGATCCGTTTGACCATACCGCATATTTCATCATCGATAATAAATTTTTCATAGGACATACAGCTGTAGGATTCCAGGATGCCGGCGCTGTGCAGCACAAAATTAATTCCGCAGACCTGGGCCATCAGCAGACTCATCATTGATTCATAAGCCGCCTGGGCATCCGGCACCTTGGCATCGCTGATGGCGCCACCGCCTCTGACGGGCAGATGATAAAAACGTGCCATTTGAGCCGTGGCGGCAGCATTGACCGCCATTTCCGGTGATCCGATGCTCAGGGCACCTGAACGCATTTCGGTATTGGAAGAAGAGCCTGAAAAAACCACGGGTGTTCCTTCCCGCACCAGCTGGGTTAAGACAATCCCGGCCAGAATTTCAGCGTTCTGCAGCGCCAGTGTTCCGGCCATTGTGGTGGGCCCGGTGGCACCGGCAATCACCAGTGATGAAATCAGCTGGGGCTGGCCGGCACGGGCATACTCGATAATCGCCCCCAGCATGCGCTCGTCATAAACCAGGGGTGTCAATGAGCCCAGAATGCTGATCATGCGCGGTTTTTCGGCCAGCTGGTCTTGAGTGCCAAACAGAATGGACGCCATTTGGATACTGTCTTTAGCGCCCTGCGCCCCCATGGCGCTGCCCATAAAGGGTTTTTCAGAATATTTCATGGCTGCGTAAATCATGTGCGCATGCCGGATGCCGTGGGGCACATCGTTGGGCTCGATGACCATGCCGCTGCAAATGTCCTGATGGGGACTGGCCTGGGTGAGTTTAACAAAATTTTCAAAATCCTGCAGGCTGCCTGCCCGCCTGCCATTGTCCAGATCAGTGACAAAAGGAGCGCCATAACCCGGAATATAGGCCATATGGTCACCCCCCAGCACCACATCGACATCAGAGCTGCGCCCATAAAGTGTAAATTCAGCCGGCGCTTTTTTAATTTGCGCTTCGACCAGTTGCGACGGGAAAAACACCCGCTCACCTTCGACTTTCGCTCCTCCCTTTTTTAAAATCTCCAGCGCCGGCGGGTAACGAAAATCAATGCCCACCGTTTCCAGGATCTGCAGAGAGGTTTCATGAACTTGCGCCACCTGCTGGTCCGTCAGAAACTGATACCATTGCATGTTGTGCCACTCCTTTCAAAAAATCCGTGTTCAGACGGAGAGGATTTATCATCGGGTTTCGAAAACCCGCTGCAGCTCAATTTTTACCAGACCTAAATGGGCTTTCATGTAGTCGGACGCTTTTTGGCCGTCACCGATCCTGAGGCAATCGACGATTCGTTGGGCGGTTACAATCGCCTGCTCGGGTGGGCATAATCGATCCGGCATAAATTTTTGATAGTATTCATGAGATTTTTCAATGATCCGCTTCATCATTTCACTGATCATCTCATTGTGGGTTGCCTCTGCAATGGCCACATGAAATTCAAAATCCGGATCATAAAATTCCTGAACGTTTGCCTGGCAGGCCTGCATGCGCTCCAGCGCTTGCGTGATTCTCTGGATATCTTTCGCGAGCGCCCGTTCGGCAGCCAGTTTGACCGCATTGCATTCTAGAATTTGCCTGAGCTCCATTAACTCAACGATTTGCTCGGCGATCAGTGTATTCTGAAGATGGTTTAAATCCAGATCATTAACCGGAAGGTCTTTTCTGATAAAGGTGCCTTTCCCCTGGGCAGATTCTAAATAACCTGAAAGGACAAGGCCCTTTATGGCTTCACGGATCGACGAGCGGCCAACACCAAACATCTGTGACATATCGCGTTCCGTCGGCAACTTGTCGCCCGGCTTTAGTTGTCCGGATTTTACATGCTCAACAATTTCGTTAATGATGATTTCAGGGGTCGAGCTTTTCTGTATGGTTTTAAATTTCATCAACGGATCGATCTCCTTGATATGAAGGGTCCTTAATAGTTCGGTTCTGGGCAGTTCAGTGAGGATGGCCGTCAGCATTCGCTCGCGGGCCCCGATCCCACCCCCAGTTCTTCACGCGTAAAACGGATACTATCAACAACAGCCTGATACTCCCGGCGACGGGCTTCTTCGGGACCGTAGTTTTCAGGGTCAAACTCCACTTCGATATTCAGACGCTTCATATGGGGGTTGGCCCTGATGACCTGATAGGCCTCCCGCATGGGGACATCCCCGGTGCCGGTGGCAACACCTACGATGCGGCAGCCATACTGATCAAAAACAATGCGATGATCGGAAAAATGATTGGTGTAGGATACGGGCGCCAGTTTGCGAATGGCCGTCAATGGGTCCTCTCCGACCATTAAAGAGTTGTTGGTATCCACACAGGCGCCCACATAGGGATGGCTAACCCGATTGATAATCCACAGCACTTCTTCACTAAAGGCTTCGGTATGATTCTCAAGACATATTCGCACCCCCGCGTTCTGGGCGACAGGGGCAGCAGCTTCGGCTTTGCGGGCGATTTCTTCCAATTGCGGGATCACGGCCGGATGAAAGGCTGAGCCGCACACCGGATGCGGTCTGTTGACATCCATACTGATTTTTCCGATATCCGAGCCGATTTTTTCAGCGATGGCGATACCCTCTTCCATGGTATGCGTCAGGCGATCATCGTATTCAAATGCATCTAATGAAAAATTGTATTCCAGGAATAATCCTCTCTCTTCAGCCGCCCGGCGCACATCGCGCAGGTGCGCATCATCGGTTGAGCCCAGATCGGCAGCCGTCAGATGAAGCCCGTCGAGTCCCAGTTTTTTGGCCTCGTCCATCAAACCGAAGACATCCCAGACCGGCTCCCATTGCAATTTATAGCCGCCCCAGTTTTGCCCCATACCATGCAAATGAAAACTGTATGTATGTAATCCCAGTAACATCTCTAATCCTCC
>JAHEIW010000028.1:20986-38578 GCA_024639185.1 Deltaproteobacteria bacterium
CCATCAAACCGAAGACATCCCAGACCGGCTCCCATTGCAATTTATAGCCGCCCCAGTTTTGCCCCATACCATGCAAATGAAAACTGTATGTATGTAATCCCAGTAACATCTCTAATCCTCCTGTATAATTCGGTTTGCCGGTTGCCGGTTTAGCCTGTTGGGCCCGTTATAGGAGGATCAATGTCTGATTTAATTTATTACAGGCACACAGGCTAACAGGCAACGGACTCAACCTGATAGTCTTTTCTTTCCCTTCGACATTCATTATTCCTTGTTCGGCGTTCTGCGGTTCTCTGTTTTCTGACACCTGAAACCTGAAACCGTCAGGACCTGATTAATGGCTCATTAGAGTTTTCCCTTCCTTTTTGCCAATACCCTCCTTGTAGCGTGTCGGCCGCAGCGGATTGTCTTTGGGATCCATGGCACCGGTCACCAGATCGCTGACCCATTTGCCGGCCTGGGGCGAGAGCATCACACCGGCCCAGTAGCCGCAGTTGACATAAAAGCCGGGCACCTCGGGCACCGGCCCGATCAGTGGCTGATCATCGGGCGTATACATGTAGTAACCGGCCGAGGTATCCATGTCGGGTTGTCTGACGGTCTTTTCAATTTCTTCGAAAAACGGTGTTAAACGTTTGACCTTATCCAGCGTTAGAGCCGGAAACTCCCAGTCAGTTGGAACTCTTTCTGCAGGCTGACTGACCGGCTCATCCATATCCACCCAGCCGATAATCACACCACCGGCTTCGGGGCGCCAGTAACAATTATTGTTGACGTCAACCGTAAAAGGCGCATCTGCGGGAATCGCCACAGATGTTTTGACATACACTTTTTGGCGGCGGACCGGCTCCAGGGGCAACTCCAGCCCGACCATCCGCCCGACATCGCCAGCGAAAGGACCGGCAGCATTGATAACGGTGCGCGTTTGCAAAATCCCACGATCGGTTTCTACACTGCAGACGCCTTTTGGATCCGTTTGAATTCCGGTGGCCCGTGTATTTATAAAGAACCTGGCATCACATCCCTTGGCAAATCCCTGGGTGGTTTCATGGCAGGACAGCCATCCGTCCCGCTGCCGGAAGGTGGCCGCCAGAACCGTGGGCGCGACAAAAGGAAAGCGCTTGTGGATCTCCTCGACCTCTAAAAATGTTGAATCGGTTACACCCAGTTTGTGCTGCTGGGCAACATTTTCTTTGAGATCGTCAACCGTTGCGGCATTATCGGTCAGAAACAAATATCCCTGCTGTTTAATCGAAATGTTATAATCCGGTATTTCAATAACCTCAGCAAAATTCTCGAACATCTCGATACTGGGAATGGCTAAAGCCGCCATGGCCGGTTCGGTAAACTGGGCCCGAAAGCATTCGGCCGACGCCGGGGTGGTCAGTGTCGACAGGCCATCGCGCATTTCAATTAGAACGACCTCCAACCCAGCCCTGGATAACCAGAAAGCCGTGGCAGTGCCCACAATACCGCCACCGATGACAACTGCATCGGTGATCCCAAAATCATTGTCATTCGGGGTAAAGATCTTTCCCATTTCCCTAAACCTCCTCTTATAGATTCAGGCCGCTTTTTTGATCATATGGTTAATGATGAATCGATAGGCATCTATAACCGGATTCAATTGGTATGTCAATATGTTTGTCAGAAGGTCTGACCAATTGTGATAAACTAACAGGTTTTTTTGTTTGCACAGTTTTGACTGTAAATCTAATTAAATATATTAATTTAGGCGGGTTATCGTTGTCTTGGCAACAACAGATCTACCAAATGAAGCGCCTGAAAGGCGGCGGCAGCTGGCATTTTAAAGCATAAAAGAATGTTAATCATATTTTCGTTCAAAAGGGTATATCATCATCCTCGGGCGCCTGTATCGGGCCTGCGGATCCGCCACCGGCGGCAGGGCCGCTCGGTTTATAGGCGTCTCCGGCGTCCCGCGATCCCAGCATGATCATCTGGGAAGCAACGATCTCGGTGGTATATCTTTTGACGCCATCTTTGTCTTCCCAGTCACGGGTCTGGATACGGCCCTCGATATAAATTTGTTTGCCTTTAGCAAGATATTCACCGCAGATTTCGCCCAGTTTACCAAAGGCGACGATCCGGTGCCATTCCGTGCGGGTTTCTTTTTCGCCTTCCTTGTTGGTCCAGGTCTCTGAGGTGGCAATACTGAAATTGGCAACCGCCAGGCCGCTGGGCGTATACCGCACTTCCGGATCCCGGCCTAAATTTCCGATCAGAATGGCTTTATTTAAACCGTTGGCCATTTTTCCCTCCCCCTGTTTGAAGTTTTTATTAATAGCCATTAGTACAAAAAAGGTGGCGCAATGTCAATCCACCCGGATTTTCATTTTTGAATGGACCTTTTTCCAATGAGCTGCGTTCTCCGCTTATTTCAGCCTTCACCGTACTTCAAGTACGCTGAAGACTAAAATCCATGCCCGCCATCGCGAGCGCTCAGGCGAGGCGGGCGGGCTTGTGCGGCCTGGCTCATTGAAAAAACTTCTCACTCAGAAATGAAAATCAAGTTAATGTTGCTCTTTGAACATTGCATCTCAATTCAATTTGCACACTACCATTTGAGCTGCAGCGCTGGCAATAGCTGTTGCATGCACGCTTCGAATGTGATTGTTTTCATATCGGCACATGAGCCCGATTCGAACAACACCGAACTTGAGCAGTATAATGTCCGAAACGTCTCCATTTCATAAACGCATAAAGCGCCATGTCATCGCACGACCGCAGCACTTTTTTGCCGCTACTTCACCGGGTTTTGAAGAAACATGTCTTCAGGAAATAATAAAACGTCTGCCTGACATCCATGAAGCCAGAACCACGCCGGGTGGCGTGGAATTTGTGGGCCGGCTGGAAGACTGCTTTCGCGCTAATTTAAACCTGCATATACCCAATCGCATATTAATGCGCATCAGCACATTCCAATCCACTAATTTCAGACAGATTGAGAAAAAGGCCGGTGATATCGCCTGGGAGCTGTATTTGCACCCTGCTAGCCGTCTAAAAGTGCACGTGGCGACCCGGCATTGCCGGCTGCATCACTCCGATGCGATCGCCGAAAGAATTAAAAGGGCCATCAAAGAGCGACAGTCCGGCTTTGCGTCCGACCAGCGCCTGCAGGAGTCTGCCGGGAGGCCTCAAGATATTTTTATACGGGGCGTTGACGATCATTTTAGCGCATCGATTGACAGCAGCGGTGATCTTCTTTACAAACGCGGCCTTAAAGCACACAGCGGCAAAGCGCCGCTGCGCGAAACCCTTGCTGCAGGAGCATTAATGCTGGCCGGTTACGATGGCCGGAAACCTTTGCTGGATCCGTTGTGCGGCAGCGGAACCTTTTCGCTTGAAGGCGCCCTCATGACCAAACGCATACCCGCAGGCTGGTTTCGGGATTTTGCCTTTTACCGCTGGCCGTCATTTAGGGAGAAACGCTGGAAGTACATCAAACGCCAGGCCGAATCAGGAATCGTGCAATCCAAACGTCCGTTCATCTTTGCCTCAGATACCGACAATGGCGCCTGCCAAAAATTGAAAGACTGCATTCAAAAATATGACCTGACCGATGCTGTCCAGGTTCAACGATTGGATTTTTTTAATCTGAATCCCCTTGAGTTTACCGACCGGACAGGAATAATCTGCATCAATCCACCCTTTGGCCGCCGATTGGGTAAACGGCAGGAATCCGAAGCATTTTTTCATGCGGTGGGAGACAAACTCAAGCAGGCGTATCGAGGATGGAAGCTGGTGCTGTTGGCACCTGGCCGCAAGAAGGCAGGCACATTGCCGTTTCAAACGCAATCGATTGCCATTCAGCATGGCGGATTGAAATTGCGCTTGTTGACCGCAAGAATCAAATGACTAGTCCAATGTAGAGGCGGGGTTTATCCCCGCCCTTAATGAATTTGGAGCGATTGGGCGGGGATAAACCCCGCCCCTACAATAGTAATGTGCTGATTTTACCAAAAACCGGTGCATGCAAAAAACAGTGACTGGCACCCTTTTTAGGTTTAATTATAAAGCGTCCGGGCTGCAAAGATTCTCTCCCTTTGCTGCAGCACGACCGCAATTTTTGCAGACAAACTTAGGGTTGCGAACATAATTTTTATATTCTTCGAGATTATTCTTTACGAACCCCACATTGTCAGCCATGCACAGATGGGCTTCATGCCCCTCATGCGGTTCCGTCAGGTGTTGGGGAAGTGGAAACCATTCAGCCATTTTTGCACCTCCTGCGGTATTTTGATATTTGATGATTGCTTTTACTTTATATCCTAAAGTATGAAGATAAGAATAAATGAATTTGTGTCAATCGCGTCAGATTTGCTACAAAGTGAAAAGATAAAAAGTGCTCGTTGAAAAAGCCATTTTTCCATTATTCCAATATTCCATTATTCCTGAATAAATGTGCCAAAAGGTTTGACACCGAACGAACCGAGTTTTACCTAAATTTAATAAAAATTTAATTGGACCTGTGGAGGTGACTTATGGACTTTAAGGACCTACGCGTCAACGGCAAACGCCTGCGGGGCGCCCTGGAGGCTATGGCCAAAATCGGGGCCACACCGGGCGGGGGGGTTCAGCGCCTGACCCTTTCGGATGAGGACAAACAGGCCCGCGATCTGTTTGTTAGCTGGCTGAAGGAATTGAACCTGGAAATTACCATCGATGAAATGGGCAATATTTTCGGCAAACGCCCGGGTAAGAACAATGACCTGCCCCCGGTGATGAGCGGATCGCACATCGATTCCCAACCCAAGGGCGGCCGCTTTGACGGGATTCTGGGTGTGATGGGACCGCTAGAGGTCCTGCGCACCCTGCATGAAAACAATATCGAAACCGAACGGCCCATTATGATCGTCGATTGGACCAACGAAGAGGGCTCGCGGTTTGCGCCGGCGATGGTGGCATCCGGGGTATGGGCCGGAGCGCTGGAGCGCGACTGGGTTTATGACCGCACCGATATAAACGGCAAGCGCTTTGAAGACGAGCTGATCCACATCGGGTACAAAGGCAGCGCGCCGGCTAAGAAATGGCAGGCGTACTGCTATTACGAGTATCATATCGAGCAGGGACCCATGCTGGAACGCGAGGGCAAAAAAATCGGTGCCCCCAAAGGGATTTTGTGCCTGCACTGGTACGATATCTATCTGGAAGGAGAGGCCAACCAGGTGGGGCCGACCCCCATGGAAGGCCGGCATGATGCCCTTTGCACTGCGGCTGAAATGATTTTAAAAGTCAACGAGCTGCCGGATCGCATGGGCGGCAATATGGTGGCCACCGTCGGCGAAATACAGAACTATCCCAATTCCCGAAATATCATTCCGGATAAAGTGCACTTTACGGTGGATATCCGCTCCTGGGACGATGATCATGCCATAAAAGCCTGGGAGCTGGTGCGCAAGGATTTTGAAGCTATCGCCGCGCGCCGGGGCTGCCCCATTAAAATAGAGGAAACCTGGCGGGTGGAGCACTCACCTTTCGATGAAAAGCTGGTCCAGCGGATTCTGGATGTTGCCGATGGGCTGGGTTATTCCAGCCTGCACATGGTCAGCGGCGCCGGGCATGACGCCAGCTATATGAATCAGGTGTGCCCGACTGCGATGATATTCGTGCCCAGCATAGGCGGCCGCAGCCATGTGGAAGTCGAAAGCACCACCTGGGAAGATTGTGAAGCCGGCGCCAATGTTTTGCTGCACGCGATCTTGAGGTCAGCAAATGAAGTGTAAAACAACCACGAAAACACGAAAATTAAAAAGCACGAAAATGTTATTCTCATAAACAAAATGTCGCTTGTTTCAATTGTTCTTTAGTCCAGCAAAATCCTGGTTCAGAAATTCCTAAAATTTGTGTAATAGCGTTAGCCAATCGTAATAGGTGAATACATATGGTATGGCCACACATATAAAACAATGAAAGATTGTATCTTGGCCATTGCATATAAAGTAAGCCGGGATTCAAATAATGCACATAGACTTTAATCCCAGCATAGAAAAATTCATTCGAAAAAATATATTCGCTTCTTTTTTGGTAAATTTAGACCTTCCTGATTGTTAAGTAGGTCAACCCCAGTTCACCACGACGGTTGAAATTTAGATAGTATCGATGGCAATTGATCCCATTTCGGGTGTTATTTTATACCGTAAAGGGCCGGAAGCAACCAGGAAAGCGTAACCCACATTATTAGAAGCAGCGGCACCCCAATCCGGAGGAAATCGTTGAAGGTGTAATTCCCCGCGTTCATGACCAGCAGGTTGGTCTTGTAAGCCATCGGTGTGGCATAGCTCATATTGGCCCCGAAGAGTACGGCCAAGACAAACGGTTCGGCCGGTTGTCCCATCTGGGCGGCAATTGAGACAGCGATGGGGGTGCCGATGACCGCTGCTGCGTTGTTGGAAACAATGTTGGTGAGGATGCCCATCAGAAGCATCAAGCCGCTGATCACGACGGCCGGCGAAGTGTCCCCTACCAGGGCAACAAAAAGTTGTGCCAGATAATCCGCACCGCCCGTGTTGAGCAGTGCAACCCCGATGGCCAGACTTGCGGCTACGATAAGGATGACCTGCGCATTCAGTGCACTCGTGGCATCACGCCATCCCAGGCATCCGGTGAAGATCATCAGCAGCGCCCCGAGCGATGCGCTGATGGCGATGGGCAGAAACCCTACGGCGGCCGAAACAATGATGCCCAACATAATGAGCAGGGCCACCGGTGCCTTGCGGGCAAAAGGCAGGTCCGCTGTGGCATCGAGCACAAGAAAATCCTTTTCTTTTTTGAGACTCGCGATCTGTTCCCGGGGCCCCTGAACCAGGAGGATATCCCCGGCCTTCAGACGGATATCCCCGATTTCATCGTATAACTTTTCCGGGTGCCTGCCCGCCCTGTGAATGGCCAGCGTAATCATCCCGTACCGATCCGTGAATCGGATACTGCTGAGAGTTCTTCCCGCAAGGCGGGAGCCTTCTATAAGGACGACTTCCGCGATCTGCTGATCCTCATCCTCTAACGGATGCTCCTCGTCAACGGGTGCGATCATGGCGTCATCCGCATAGAGCGTTCCCTCCAGTATCTTTTCAAACTCCTTCAGGCGATCGGGCGTGTCACGGATAATCAGATGGTCGCCGGCTTTCAGCACCAGGGAGGGAAAAGGTATCATGAAGTTGTCAAGCCCGCGCTCCACGCTCGTGACTTTCATGGCCCCATCGACTTTTTTTCTGGCTTCGGCCAGCGTCTTTCCTTCAACCGGGCTTCCTTCAAGTATGGCAAGATGGGCAGAGAAAACCCTGGGAGACGTGTCTGCCAAGGTTGGTTCACGCTCGGGTATGATCCGAGGAACCACGATCCAGAGATACGCGATGCCGATGCTTCCGGCGATGGCTGCCGGCACCAGGAAATCGAACATATCCATCCGTTTCAAGCCCATCTCTGCGGCCACGGAGACCACCAGCAGATTTGTGGAGGTTCCGATGGTAGTGCACGTACCCCCCAGCAGGGTGCTGAATCCCATGGGCATCAACACGGAAGAGGCTTTCATACCCGTGCGCAGGGAGACGTTGATCAAAATGGGGAGAAACAATACGACAACGGGAACATTGTTTATGAACGCGCTGATAAAAGCCCCTACTACAAGGGTTAGCAGCAGGGAGATGCTCGGGCTCACCTTCCAAAGCCGCGTCAGCACCCTTCCCACAGGTTCCAGTGCCCCCGTGCGGACGATACCCTGCCCGGCGATCATCAAGGCGCAGACGGCAACCAGCGCCTCATGTCCGAAACCATGGAAAAAGTCCACGGCGTGTAAAACGCCCCCGTCCATCTGGAACGGAAAGACTTCGAACCCAACGGCCAGACCGATGAGCACCAGGAAACTGGAGGACTCTAGGGGTATCTTTTCACGGGTGAACAGGATCAGGGCAACAACGGCAAAGATCAGCACGGCCAGGGCATGGGTATTGGGCGGCGGGGGAAAGGTCAATCGTGTAACTCCATTGTTATGTGAAACGGCGTCAGTAAATGATAAGGACAGATTGCTTTGGTCACCCCCAGAGTACCACGGGGGTGACTGTCATGGCAAAATATGAAGTTTTGTGACTATTTTCAAACACCCTTAGTATTTCTGGATGTTGATATCTGAAGGACCATCGGAGTTCTGTCTGTTTTACTCCTTGAATCTTATGGTCAAATACTTCAGCGGCAGTCACCAGCATAAAATCGAAAATTTAAGTACTACTGCAGTTCAACAATCGTTTTCTGACGGCTTCAAAAACATCACCAAACCGTAAAACGCCCGTAACCTTACCGTCCTCATTATTCACTATAAGTGGCTGATGGATGCCCATAACATATAAATGCAATGCTTTTTGAAGGGTGGCTGTTTCTTTGATGTATTCCATTTTTTCTGGGGTATGCATTACATCGGCAACCTTTAAGCGGCTGCCTCGCTCGCAAATGGTTTGCGTGGGTTCAATCCATAAATTAAAATCTTTGACTGCCTTCATGACAAACTCGGCAGTAAGTGCACCCTTTTCCTGTTGTTGTTCCAGCTTTATATAATTGGGCTCCAGGGCCCGAAAAACATCGATCATGGTTAATTTGCCTATAAAAACACCGCTTGCATCAACCACAATTGCGTCTCGATGGGCATGTTCGTTCTCTGATTTTCGGGCCAGCTCCAAAGCCTGTAAAACCTCAACCAGGCTATTTTCTTTTTGAACTGTCACGTAATTCAAAATCGGGATCATGATCTCTTTCACTTGAATTTTATCCATATAAACTCCTATCTTCAACATGATTTGGGTGAGGGAGTAAAAGTACACTTGTATGCTTTGATTCTACTTAGCACAATCGGATTAAAAGGACAAAGCATCTGAAAAACATCTCCCCAATAATATCCGAAGACACAATATGGAAAACTTGCAATATCAATCAGGTTTAGGAAGACGGGTGTGCAGATTGAACTTTTGATAACGGTTGTGCCGAGAAACCGAATCACATTTATTTTTAATTTTGAAATGAAATAAGTGCTTTAAACCATGTACAGGCTTCACGTATAAAAGAGAATATGTGAGTATATTAAGTAATATCGGCAAGATAGATTTAAGATATTTCGGTTGTGGGCATCCTCAAAAAATCATTTGCACTGGGAGTGGGAAAGCGGGGTTCAGGCAAAGGCTTAATGCCTCCGCTGAACAGTCTAAATACGCGACTTCGTGTCGCAATTAAGATGTATTGAGAGCCCCTCATTTAAAAGAAAAACAGTGATAACGAATGGCGCAGAATGAGATTTAGGACAATCCAGAAGTAGGGTATCAACCTAGACCCAACTCTGCTGAAACTCTAAAGGTTTCAAATGTATATCGAAAAGATTTTAAGAGGGTGATATATACAGCATCATAGCAGATCTACCAAGTTCTCCATTTTTCAACAAACAATATGAAATTGGTACTTTTAGTTAAACAATTTATTTAGATTGTAAGACGGTATATGCAAAAATTGATAATTTGGAGAAGCATAGCCGCTATACGTAATAAAAAATTTAGTTTGTTTCATTTGGGTTTCCTCCTTCTGATAGTGATAATTTTAAAGCCCCGGTTCTATCCTTTTAGAGATATGGGTAATTCAAATATATTTACAGCGATGTAAAATACTTTAATCATCATTGTACTTTTCATCCAACAATTAATGATTGACCTGCAGAGAGGCGTTGCTTACATCACCCAATGTGGTCGGGTCTCCATCCAGGTTTTGACAGTTTCTCGCAACCAACCTTCCAAATCTCGCGCTACATAAAACTTGGGAATCAGGAGGTTATCGTCGGCTGCAGCTACACAAGCCAATCCTAACTGCAATACCGGCTTATTCATCAGATCTGTATTGGCAGATATCAGAAGAACTCTCATGTTTTAGTTCCTGAACCAAATTTCAATTGGACCATTTTCAACCACCACCATTTTTCAAATCCATTTGTCGTTTGGGTCGTGGTTGACCATTGAACTGCGCCCTGGCGTTGTGAAAGAATAGTGCTCTTGTCTTGTCCCAGAAATCCCCACCAAATTTATGAACTTCTTTCGCCGCTTCCAAAAGCAGATTGATCAGGGCCGGATGCAGATCCGGTCGTGCAACCAGCTCGGTGGTCGGAGCGATCAGGGTAAGATCACGGGAAGGAATGTTGGCCTCTAAATCGATCACACCTTCGGGTACTTTTAACAAAAACAGGTAATGATAAAGCAGAGCGTAGGCCTCAGCCCGCTCAAGTCCCATCAGTTTGACAGATTTTGAGTCAATCAGGTTGATAACGTGGGAGGCGAGATGGGTGGACACAAAAAAGGCAGCATCCACCTCACCGTTTAAGAGCATGTCGGCTGCTTCCTGGTAACCATAAGATAGAATAGGTGTGTTTTGTGAATTGACGTTGTTGGCCGCGAGCAGCCGCATGGTCAAAGTTTAGGTGCCGCTGCCTTCTTCTCCCACCGCAAGGCGCAATCCTTTCAAATTCGGAATTCGCCGCACAGCCAGTTCGTTACGATGAAAAATCCACAACGGCTCAAAAAATAAGCTGCCCAGTGATACCAGATCGGTATCCTGGACCAACGATTTCATAGTGCCCTGAACAAATGCAAGGTCGACTCCGGCTGACTCCGCCTTTAACAATTTAAGATTCTCAGCCGAGCCGGCTGTGTTGATCAACTCCAGCCTAATGCCCTCCCTGGACAGAATCTCCCGGTAGGTTCGGGCAAAATTATAATTGGCGCTTTCCTGTGGCCCGCAGCCGATGGTGATACGTCGTGGCGGAAACGGATCAACAAAATAAAAGGTGGCAACAAAGGCAAGAATTGCAATTACAACGGCCGGGCCAATAATTATGAGCTTCTCCCGAAAACCGATTTTAACATTACTATTAGACTTGAACATCATTTTGAATTCTCTTTGTTAATAGCCCACCAGCGCCAACACCCCATTGACTCAATACCTTCGAAACATCCCCTATATTCGCATCCAGCAGTTCAACCCGCTTCCGGTCAACGATCTTCACAACTCCGGCAAAAGCGGTGGGCGCCCAGGGTATAAGGACCGTCAAATGATTTTCGCCGTGATCCTCGATCACATAGGCAAACTCCCGCTCCCCGTCAGCAGAAATCAGCAGGGCCGCCCTGAAGGCCCCGGCCTTGCCTGCTTCGGCAAAACCGGTGGTCAGGCTTTTAAGCGCACTGTAGGCCGGCAGGCGGTCTAAAACGGTGCGCTCGATCCAGCGTCCCGATCTTCTGGCTATCTTGGCGCGCAGTCCGAGTCCGATTACAAATGAAACGCCCAGGATCAGGACCAGCCCGAGGATGACCGGAAACTCGATCTTGCCGAAGGTTCCCTCCGGAAAAAGGTCGACAATGGGAGTGGCCAAAGCAACGATCATGCCCAGGGCCTCGCCCAGCAGCAGGTAAAGGAGCAGTATCGGCAGCAGCACGAACAGGCCGCCCATGGCAGTTGTTTTTATAAACTCCATTAGCTGTTTCATCGAAAAATATTGCGCCTCCTTTCACTTCATTGAAACCATAAGGTTCTGACAGGGCATGAATCAAGTGTATCGCTAAGCCCTATGGCGGGTACCAGAGCTGTATCTGTCACATATCTTCCCTTAATCGGATCCTTTAATATTGCCTTCAAATTTTTCAGGTTTCGAGAAATACTTGTCCGGGTCTTGCTCGAGGGTCTCCAAACGGTATTTATAAAACCCGATGCGGGTGCGTTTGTTTTTTTGAGATCCGAAGTACTCGAGGGGCTTTTCCTCAAGCTCGGTGATTTTAGCTTCCAGCCTTTCTTTTTCAGCTGCGATCTTATCCTCTTGAGAGAGCTCCTGGTTGTTAGCGGCCTCTGTTTCCTGGGTCTGCGCCGGCACCCCCGTCAACATGACGACAGTAAACACGAGGGCAACTGCATAAACGAGAGCGGATGCGGTTTTTGTTTTCTTCTTCATTTGTCTTTTCCTCCCTTTCGGAAGCTGGTCTCTTGATCTCGTGGATTCCCGGCGGAAAAGAGCAGCGCCAGGAACGAGCAATGCTTTTTGAC
The DNA here is from genome assembly GCA_024639185.1 of Deltaproteobacteria bacterium. Taxonomy (GTDB): domain Bacteria; phylum Desulfobacterota; class Desulfobacteria; order Desulfobacterales; family JAHEIW01; genus JAHEIW01. Next base: position 33,059 of record JAHEIW010000028.1, read on the forward strand.
GTCCGAGTGAATTTGACTTGTTCGGCCTGTACCCGGATTACTGTTCAGCTACCGGATCCGGGAATTTCCAGGTACCGTCAATGATCCCCATCCTTGGGAGGTACATCCGAACAATATAATTCCAGCCATTGGAAATATGCAAATAGTTCTCCTGGCGTGGGTCGCCGCCAAAGTTCAAGGTGAAGCTTCCGTCCGCATTCGGCTTTGCCGTGAGATTGTTCAGGGAGTAGCCACCATAGGGGTTTTTCTCAAAAAAGCCATCGGCATTGTAAACGCTGATCGACCAGAACCCATCAACCGGGACATCCTTGACGGTTAGGGAGTATCGAGTATTTCCGTCGTTTTTCTCCGGGTAGACTACAAGGAACATAACAGCTTCAGGTGGTCCACCTCCCCAGCCGCCAGCCGTTCCGATGAGATGCCTGACCGGGTCCACTTCCGCCCTGGCACCAAACATTTTCCTGCTGTCCGGCACAAACGGCCCCAAGCCAAGGATGGCCTTGCGTAGTTTTGCCAGGCGGTCCTGATCCCAGTCAGGCACGTCGAGGACTCCGGGACTTTTCTGCGAGACAGTCACCTTGTCCTGCAGTGCGTTTGCCGCCTTCACATCTGCAGGCTCATCCGGGTTCACCAGCGTGCGGACATTGACATGGACATATCGCGTACCGACGTTCTCCATGTTCAGGCGATATTCGCCCGGCTTGGTCGTATCGTAGATGATGTAGTGGTCCTGATTGATGACGCGGATCGACTGGAACCGGTCGTCGTGTGCTGGCAGCGTAATGGTCACGGGTGAGGTGAGATCAAAGACGCCATAGGAATACAGCGTATCGCGGTTGGCCCTGACAACCGGCTGCTGATCGATGTTCACAGGTTCGCGCAGGTGCGTTAGTTTCCCAAAATAACCCGCTGCTTGTCGTTTCTGCAGATAGAAATCGGTTTCAGCCCGGACAAAGATGTCGACGGTGACGGGCTCGGCCGCAGAAAGTAGCGTCGCTGCAACTGCGAAAGCCCCGAAGATTATCAAACAGATTGCCATGCGTAATTTCATTGGATGGGTCTCCTGAATTTACTCATTTCACCGGCTGGGCTTCCGGAAATACCCAGCTCCCGTCGATTATCTCCTCGCGAGGGCGGTACTGGCGCGCGGAATAGTTCCAGCCGGACGGCGTGAACAGGCAGTTCGGCGTGCCCTTGGTGCAGCCGCCGAACTGGATCGTGTACGAGCCGTCCGGGTTCGGTTTGGCGGTGACGCTGTTGATCGAGTACGAGTTGAGAGGGTTCTTCTCGAAGTAGCCCTTGGTATTGTAGACGCTGATCGACCAGAACCCGTCAACCGGGGCGTCCTTCACAGTGAGCTTGTGCACGCTCTTGCCGTCGTTGGCCTTGGGAAACACGACCTTGTAGACCGCCGCTTCCGGCGGGTTGAGGCCCCAGCTCGTAGCCGTGGCCATCAGGTGGAAGACCGGATCGACGTCGTTCTTGTTCGCGCCCATCCGTTGCTCCGTAGTCCCGCCGCTCATCGCCGCCAGTGCAGCGAGGTGATCACGGATATTGTCCTGCGAGACCGGATCCCAGTTCGGCACCTCGAACGTGCCGATGCTCGCCTGCTTGACCTCGATCCTGTCCTGCAGCGCGTTGGCGGCCTTGAGATCCGTTGGGTCGTTGAAATCGGCGAAGGTGCGGATCACTACCATGATGTAGCGCGTGCCCGCCTGAGTCTTATCGAACGTGAAGGTGACCGGCGCGTAGACCACCGGCGGCGCGTAGTGGTCCTCAGTGATGCCGAGCAGCGACATGAAGCGCTTGCCGGTGTCGGGCAGTGCGATCGTGACCGGACCGGCATCCAGGTCGAACACGCCCCCGGAGTACAGTGTGTCACGGTTCATGCGCACGACCACCTGCTTCTCGATGGGCGTCGGCGTACGGTAGTGGTAGAGCTTGCCGAACCCGCCGAGTTTGACCGTGTTGCCGAAGTAGCGGTCGGACTCGGCGCGCGCGAAGTTCTTGACAGTGACCGGCGCGGTCTTTACGCCCGCTGCGGACTTGCTCGACGCGTCTTGTTGCGCGCACAGCGGAGATGCCGCCATGGCAAGCACAATCGCCAGGGCCAGAAGTTTGGTCTTTTGAATCAAATTCATGAGTTCCCTGCTTTCGCCTCTTTTAAGAAGTTTACTTTTCAACCTGTTCCCCGCACAAGCCAACCGACCATAAGCATTCCAATAGCAGCGACCCAACTGCCCGCCACCCGGACCACAATACGAGCCCGGGCGGTGCGAAGCAAAACGATACAGGCTGAAAGCAGCAGACTGATGATCAGCACCGTCGCTGCAATGCCGAACAACGACGGCGGTCCAGCCCCGATTTTCCCAAGCGCCGAACCGTTCAGCAGGCCGTGGAGGGCGCCAAACAAGCCGGCCAGTAACGCCACCGCCACCGGATTAAGTTTTGGGTCCATCGCAACCATGACGCCCAGGACCAGAAAGGAGAGGACACTCAACCAAGGCAGATCAATGGTGACAGACAGGTTCAAGCCGATGAGTCCCGAGAGAAACCAGACCGGCGGCAAGACAAATACCACCAAACGACCCGCCCGTTTACCCCGAAGACCGGCCAACAAAGCGGCCGCCACCAGTCCCAGCAGATCGCCGGGCGACAGCAGCAGATGAAGGGCTCCGTCATAGAAGGGGCCGAGACCTGAGTTGACGAGGTGCGCCATGCCTGCCGAAGGCGTGAAGACCAGCAACGCGGCGGCAGCGGCAATGATTGGCCAGCGGTTCATGCGATAGCCCCCCACAGGAAAAACAGACCGCCGACCATGATCAGGGACCCGGCACCGCGCAGGGCCAGACATGCGGACAATGATGAACCCGCTTTGAGGTATCTTCTCACTTGTTTATCGCCATACCCGGCGAATCCCGTTCACGGGTCAGGATCGCCGGGTCTGGTGGGCGGTTGATCACGTATGACCGATCACCTGCAAACGGCACTACTTAGTGTACTTCGAAAAATCCTCAACTTTGTTGATCGTCGGAAACTTGTATTTATCGTTGAAGAATTCGGCCTTGGCACCATAGGCGCGCATATATGGGAACCAACCGCGGTCGGGAATCGTCTGCACGTGGTTGGCCTCCCAGCCCTTGGGCGGAGCGTCGGGGCCCAGCAGCATGTAATAAGACCCATCTGCGTTCTTTCTGAGACCTTTGGTCTTGCTGCCCATCGTAGCCTTGCCACCGGCAGCACCCTTGCGGTTGTCGATCAGGCAGCGAGTATCAGTATCATAGATGACGATCGACCAGAACAGCTCCGCCGGTACGTCCTTTTCGATGCGAATTACATAGTTGTTTCCGCCCTGCAAACGTTCGCCTTTCTCGTCCTCGAACTTGCCGATGTATGCCTGGGCCTTGCCCGGCATGGGGATGGTCATGGCGGGTGAGGTGGTGACCGCCTCGTATCCGTAGCGTGCGCGCGGATCAAAGATGTCGTAGTCGCGCATGCGCTGATCGTTTTTGATCCCTTCGCCCCATTTTCCTCCGAGAATCATGCGCCAGTTGTTCTGGCGCAGCACACCCTCAAGCCGCTCGTTAAACACGAGGGTTTTGGCCATCAGTTCACCGACCTTGGCGCCGTCTTCAAGGATCTTCCGCTGCCGCTCGGTAGGCTTGAAGGGCTTTCCTTTTTCGATGCCCAACTCCTTCAACCAGTACATGAACAGGCGGTCGCGTTCTCCGACCACCTCGTCGTTAATACCGACATGCAGCATTTCCCAGAAGGCCAGGCCACGGGGCTGGTATTGGGCGGTAAATTTGTCCTCGCCGTCGATGATCTTGATGGCGGGTTTCTCTCCGTCGTTGTACAGACGGAGCTTGGCGCTCAGGGCCTTGACTTCTTCAGACGTTCCAATGGCCCGCAGCACGAAGAATACGCGGTCGGTGATAACTCGATGTACACGTTGACCGTCAGCCGGATCCGGCACCTTGTCCGCCGGCGTGTTCGGACCGACGATGACATGGGTTCCGCCATTTCCGGCATTCGGACCGAACACCCCCACGTCACTGGGACTCTGCTGCCACATGTCGTCGATCATTCCGACAAAAAGACCTTTGGGTATTCCCAATATGACCGCAGCGTCCCGTGTGTTGGCAAAACCAAAGAAGTAATCGGTGGTTTCATTGGCGGTCAGGATGCCGCGCCGCTCGTTGAAACGGGTAACAGATACCAGCGTGTTGTAGCCGTAATTCGGGTAATTTTCTGTGTAGGCCTCGTGCCAACGGGTCATACCAACCAGGGGGATACCCCAGAGGTAGAGTTGGGATGCCCGCTGGTGGCCCATCAGGTCGTAGATTTTTTCGGCCTCTCCCACCGCCGGAAAGCTGTGGTCAAGTTTAAAATCGCCGAAAAAGGTATTCACGGTACCCGTCACCGGCATCAGTTTCTGAAATTCTGCTTCACTCTGCTGTGCAGATTGAGCCTGCACACCTGTCAACAAGATGAGTGTGAACACAATAAAAAACACTCGATTCATAAGCTTGATCATTGAAAACCTCCTTAAAATAAATACCGACGCTTATTGCTTGCCGTACTTGGTGAAATTCACCTCTTCGATTTGCGGAAGCTTCCAGCTTTGATCAAAGAAGGGTTCGGTCGGGCCATAGAAGCGGAAGTAAGGGAACCAGGCACGCCCCGGAACGGATTTAATCCAGTTTTCTTCCCAACCTTTGGGTGCTTTCGGACCAATAAAGATGGGCGTCGAACCGTCCGGATTGGTCTTGACTCCCTTATGCGCCGATCCGCGCTCAGCCCGCTGCTGGTCGCTGGTAATCAGGCCACGCGTGTCCACGTCGTAGACGGTGACCGCCCAGAACAGCTTGACCGGCGGTTTCGCAGGCACGTTGATCATGTAAGAACGATCACCCGCGAGTGCGCGGCCTTTGGTGTCCAGGAACATGCCCCCGTAACCCATGCCGAAACCCGGCTTGGGGAAAGACATCCGCTCGGACGTCGTACAGGCTTCATAGGTATAGCGAGCACGTGGATCGAACCGGTCATAATACTTTGTGCGTTGCGTGTTCTCCATGGCATCGCCGGGCTCGGCACCCTCGACGCGCCCCAGGATCAGGCGCCAGCCATCGTCACGCAGCACGCCGGGCAGACGCTCGCGGAAGACCATGTTCTTGGCCATCGCTTCACCGACGACGACAGCGTCGGCCAGGATCTTTTGTTGGTGCTCGCTCGGAGCGAAGGGCTTATCCTTTTCGATACCCATTTCCTTGAGGAAATACATGAAAAAGCGGTCACGCTCTTCGACCGGTTCTTCTTGCAGGATGGCATGCAGCATCTCCCAGTATTTCATGCCACGCGGTTGATAGTTTCGGCCAGGCTTGTTGTCACCTGGAATAACAGAGACGGCTTTGGGCGTTTCACCGTTGTAGTACATCTTGATCTGACTGATGACCTGGTCGCGTTCTTCCGCGGGCATGGTGAGGCGAATCAGGCCCCAGAAGTTGTTCGTCTTGGACT
>JAHEIW010000321.1 GCA_024639185.1 Deltaproteobacteria bacterium
AACAGCGCCCTCGGCAGGATCGTTTAGCAGATCCAGATGGCCGTCCAAATCTGCATACATCACATTGGGTCGCGCCAGCGCAAAGTGCAGACCGGCCGCGATGCCCAGTGCTGATTCGTCCATGCAGCCGACCATCACCTCGAGGTTGGCGGCCCGGGCGACCGCATTTATCCTCATGGCCTCAGTCATACCGCCAACCTTCATCAATTTTATGTTGATCATATCCACCCGTTTTTTGCGGGCCAGCCGAAAAACATCTCGCAAACTCGTGATACTCTCATCGGCCATGACCGGTATCGGCACGCCACCGGTGATTCTGCCCAGAAGGTCAAAATCCGCTCTGTTGGTCGGCTGTTCAATCAATTCGAGTTTGGCAGAGCGGGTTGCCTTTACAAAATGCAGTGCTTCTTCTTCTGTATATCCCTGGTTGGCATCAAAGCGCAGCGCGACCTTTTTGCCGACATTTTCACGGACCTTTAAAACCCTTTCAATATCCTCTTGAACATTTTGCCCGCCTTTGATTTTCAGAGATTTAAAACCTTTTGCGATCCATTCTTGGGCCCTGTCAATCGTTTGAGCCAGCGGTTGAATGCCAATGGTAACTGACGTTTTTATGCGCGTGCGGAAACCGCCCAGCAGTCTGTAGACCGGCAACCCGCAGACTTTGCCCAGGATATCGTGCAACGCCATATCCACCATGGCCACCGCAGCTGGATGATCGGCCAAAAGCGCTGCCAGCCGCTCGTTGATGAGGGCAAGCCGCGACGGATCAGATTGCTTGATGACCGGATCAATTACTTCGCTGAAGATCTTCATAACCGTCTGTGGCGTTTCACCGGTAACCTGTTTATCCGGAGCCGCACAGCCATACCCCACAATACCCGTATTGGTTTCGAGACCTAAGAAAATGTTGGTCGTTGTCTCAATCCTTTCGTAGGCGATGGTATACGGTTCGGCCAGGCGCATTTCAACCGGCCATATTTCCAGACGCGTAATTTTCATAATCAGTAATTCCGATGATGTATCTCTTTGAGGGTCAGGCGCTTTAAATCCTCAACCAGAGACACGAGATGTGCGATCATTATTTCCCAGATCTTTTCTCCTTTAGCGGCACTGGCTTTTGTCGGATCTCCCATCACACCGCTCGTTGAAATTTTTTGGGTGTAAGCATACCACAAAACCCCGCGTTTGGAGGTAAAGTCCAGATATCGGCTGGAAAATTCCGGAATATGTTTTTTGGCCTTATCCATCTTTACCAGCTGGGGGCGGACTGCCAGGCTTGTGCTGGTCTCAATTTCACCGGCATGCACATCATTGGGTGTCTCCACAATTTTATAAATGTCCACATCACTGGTTTCTCCGGTATCAACACAGACGAAAATGCGGGCATCCCGATTGATCATCTGGGCGGCATAATTGAGTGCCGGGCTGTTGCCGCCATGACCGTTGATAATCACCAGCTTGCGGATGCCGTTGCGCGAAACGCTCATTCCGATTTCATAAACCATTGTAGCGAGTGTATCGTTGGATATACTGACCGTGCCTGCAAAATCGGTATGGTGATAGGATACGCCGTAAGCAATCGGGGGCAGGACCAGCGGTTTCGGGTCGCTGCAGGCTTCCGCCACTCTGCGCGCCAGATAATCGGCATCGAATGCATCTGAATCTAGCGGCAGATGCGGTCCGTGCTGCTCGACCGCACCCACAGGCAGCAAAGCAACATCCATCTTTTTTATTCGCCCTCTGGCCTCGCGCCAGGTGAGCTCACCCCATAGATAATCGGCAGCGCCGGTGGGGTTCAAGGTGTGATTGGCTGCCGGCTCTGATGTTGCCGGATCAAATTCAAATGGAAATGTTGCTTCAACCGCCGGATCCTTGAAAACATCCACTTTTTCCCAGCTGCGCCCGTTGCGCACCACGGCTCCAGCAGCATGCTTGAGAAAAATATTAAAAAGCGGCCTACGCAGATCAGTGGGAATCGAATTGATCGGAGAAGACTTCGAATCGATTCGACATTTTAAGATTTCCGGATGTGCTGTCACGGCCTTTGCCGGCAGTTGACGGGTATCGATTAAACCCTTTTGCGTCAGCATGAAACGCAGATGCCGGGCGCCAGCGGCCTCCTGCAAAACACCTTTGCGCGGTAATTTCTCAAGGCTGTCTTGAATCTGAGAAGGTGAATAGCCGCATTGAAGCGGATCGGCACCCAGGGCTTTTAACATGCCGACAATGCGGCGACACTTTTCACAACGCCCGCACGGATGAATTCGCTCGCCTTCCTTATGGGCTGCATGGCAGGAAGTTTGCTGGCGCTGAAGATCAGGATAGCGCTCGACCAGTATTTTTTGAATGAGAAGTTCGGACAGCGGTCTTAGTACGGAAAACTGACTGATATTCCAACCCTTGCGCATAAAATATCGTGAAAGCGCCTGATCAAAATAAATGCTTTGATCATAGAGCCCGTCATAATGCAGGATGCCATGAGTGGTCTTGCGCACCGAAGTGTCATACTCATCACCAATCAACAGGCGACCGATACCGCGTTTGCGTAAAAGCGGCAAGCCGCCAAATAGAAAAACCGCCACGGTCCACAGACGGATGGGGTATTCATCCGAGCGAACACTGGCAAAATCCTTGCGGATAAACGGCATGTGCTTAAGCATCCAGGAAAACAACCGATCGGAATTAACCCATACCCGGGCCGTGTTGGGGATGTTATCTTTAAAGTACCGGTACGCGTTCAGGGCTGTAAACCAGTGCCGCCCCGACTCGTTTGCGAATATCGGGTGGGCTTCGCGACCGATTTCATCAATTAGACCGTAACTTAACAGGCTGTCTTTGCCGCCGCTGGACAGAATACAATGCCGCTGCCTGTCCGTAGACCACAGTTGCCACTTCGTTTTAATCTGACGCGCTGGAGGGTCCTGAAATTCCAGGCGGGCACGCAAATATTTTTGCATTTTGATGACCGGCAATCGGGTCATTGCACCGGTCAGAAAGGGATTGGGCTCTATAAATTTCTTAACGTAAATTTCCCGGGCGGTGTTTTCGGCCATATCCTGGATGAAGCGGCGATC
>JAHEIW010000322.1 GCA_024639185.1 Deltaproteobacteria bacterium
GCGTCGAAAGCACAAATCCAACCGTATATGTTTGTCGATACCGGCCTGGCAGCGCTTTTCAATGCGCTGCACGATCTTGGCGCGCACAAGAAGAATTTTAAAGTGGTACTCGCCGGCGGGGCGCAGATAATCGATCAAACCGCCGAATTTAATATCGGTCGCAAAAACCATCAGGCGGTCACATCCTTTTTGAAATCAGAACATCTGGCCATTCAGCATGCGGACATCGGCGGCATCTTTTTGAGAACACTGCGCCTGGATATGAGCAATGGTGATACCATCATTCAGACCTTGGGCCAGACAGAGGTGACGGTATGACCCCTGTTGATGATATCATCAGCGGCATTGATACCCTCAAGCCGATTCCGCCTCTGGCAGCCCAGATCATGGCCCTGGCAGAAGATGAAAACAGTTCCACGGTGGAAATAGCCGATCTGATTGTTCACGATCCTTCGATTACAGCCAGCATTTTGAAAATTTGCAATGCCGCCTATTTCGGATTATCAAGACAGGTTAATTCAGTGCGGGATGCAATCGTTTTACTGGGGCTGGATGAGGTTATCGAGCTTGTTTTGCTCAACGCGACTGCCGAAAACTTCAGAGATGAACCCGCTGGGTATGGTCTCGGCGAGGGCGAGCTCTGGCATCACGCGGTCATATCAGCGCACACGGCCAAAATTTTGGCCGAAAACCATGGATTTGCCACCCAAAAGCATCTTATTTTTACAGCGGCACTTCTCAAGGATATCGGCAAAATCATTATGGGTCGCTTTGTGGCATTTTCCTACGAAAAAATTAATATCCTCGTACATTCAAAAGGCTACAGTTTTAGCGAGGCCGAAAAAGAGGTCATCGGCATCAATCATGCAGAACTGGCAGCCCGGGTCGGCCAGAAGTGGCGTTTTGGTGATCAGCTCATCTATATGATGCGCCACCACCATATGACCGATGAGAACGCCAGAGGCAATCCGGAAACGGCTCTGGTGTATCTGGCGGATATAATTTGCATGATGATCGGATACGGCACCGGCGCGGATGGACTTGCGTATCGATTTTACAGTGAAGTTCTGGATCGCATGAAACTGACCGAGAAAGATTTGCAGAATGCGATTTTAAACACCGGATACCGCCGGCAGAAACTCGATAAGTTGCTGAGTCTGGTGTGAAGGCACCCATCAATCCAAAGGCCGGCAGGGAAATTGAGCATTGCATTTATGCTGCCGGATCTTCATATAATGGCTTCAACGCAATGCCTGGCTGTGGGCGGGGCGGATTGAAATAGCTCATCTAAATTCAAACGGTTGACGGCATCCGTAATCAGCTCGCCGATAACTTTTTCTGCATCTTTGCCTCCGACAACCTGTAATCGTTCTGCACTACCGCTGATCGTTTGGCCGCCCTCAAAGCGATTTTGCCTGAGAAGATTGACCTGGTAGGTTATCTGAACCACCCATTTACGTTTGACCAGATCGAGTTTAAATTCTTTTAAAATGACTTCGATGGCAATTGGCTGGGTTTCTGTGTCCGGCGCCACCCGGATGCCGGCATTTTCAAACCGTTGTTTAAAAATGGTCCTCATCATCGAACACAGGCTAAATGCACCCATCAGGCGTTCATTTTTGTTATCGCCGGCAACCACGAGCGCAAAGTTGCCTTCGAAATTCTTGAGTGCCATTTTGGCACTTTGGGTCACCACAGCCTGTTCTGCTCTTTGATCCTTGAAAATCAGGGACACCCGGGTATCTTCGGCGGTCAGCGTTTCGGACGGGAGTTGATAACGAACGACCAAATAATTTTTTGACGTGCAATAACAGGTCGCCAGAGCCACTAAAAGGATAAACACAATTGTTAGATTACGGCAGCCGAATGGCATCATAAATGAGTTCTCCTTTTATCATAAATGGGGTTAGCACAATGCAACGATATCGATAGCAGCATCATCCAGATCCGCAACCAGCAGTTTGTTACGCAGCATCCCGGGCTTGCCCTGGATTATTTTAATAACCTCTGCACATTCAAGTGCTGCCAGAAAGGTAACGGCATACGGCACTGTACCGAGTGCCGTCTCGGCCCCTTTGGGCGGCACTTTTTCTTCTGCACCGTAAAGGAGTTTTAAACCTTGATCTTCTGGAAAAATGGTGGTCACCTGTCCGGACGCGCCGGCCACCGCAGCGGACACCAGAGGTGAGCCGATCTGCTTGCACAGCCGCTCTAAAGTGAAGCGCGTTTTTAAATTATCCAGACAGTCAACACAGACATCCGAATGCCGCAACAGCGCGACTCCGTTTTCGGCGTCTAAAAAGCGGGGGTGAGCGGTTATTTCCACCGCTGAATTGAGTGTTTTGATCCGCTGCGCAGCTGCTTCAGCCTTGGATTCGAACATTCGAGCGGGTATGCTTAGAAATTGACGGTTCAAATTGCTTTCTTCGAACGTATCGCCATCGATGACATTTAGCGTACCGATGCCGATGCGCGCCAGAATCTCCACCACGGCTCCACCGAGTCCGCCCAGTCCGACGATACTGACGCGTGCATTCAAGAGGGCTATCTGGTCCTGCGGGCCGAATGTTTTCATATTGCGTGCATAGCGCTCGGGCACGACCCCGTGTTCAAGAGCCATAATTTCGATTTGACGGCTGCTGATGCCCATCGCTTTTGATAGCTGATCGGTATGACGGATGGAAATGCTGTTGTAAGCGGTCTTGTCAGGAAATTCTTTGGGCTGGGCGCGCTGGATTATTTTCTTAATGGCATCTGCGTTCAACGCTCATCCTCCTCCAACGGGCGGGAAAATGCCCACCCTTTCGCCACCACGCAAAATGGTGTTCAGTTCCGATTTGACACCATCGATGAAGATGAGTTTGATTTTATCTTCCGGTAACTTCAACTGCGCCAGCAAATCGCTCACAGTTATGCCGGTTTCGATGGCATAATGATCGGCGGCGGGCGGCGTAAATGCCTGCAGGTTGGCGAATAATTTGAGCTGAATTTTAGATTCCCGGGGCATGTGTCATGAAGCCTGTTTTTGTTTTAGGGTGCGGACTTGCTTAACGTGCTGTTATTAGG
>JAHEIW010000113.1 GCA_024639185.1 Deltaproteobacteria bacterium
CCTCAACCACATCCTTGCGAATCCGGTTGGTCAAACTGCTCATGCGGGCTCCCATCAACGAGCCGTTGCCGATAAAGGTGACCTTGGCGGGATCCATTTCGGGCAGCAACCCGATCACCATGGCTTTTTCCAGGTCTACGTAACTGCCGAAACCGCCGGCCAGTATAATGTGTTCAATATCCTGCAGATTCATGCCGACTTCGGTCAGCAGGGTCATGCAGCCGCTGTAAATGGCGCCCTTGGCCCGGATGAGGTTCTCGATATCGATTTCGGTCAGAACGACATCACGATCGATTTGCGTATCATCCTTCCAGGCCAGCACATACTCGTAAACCCCCTCGTTTTCACGGATGCGGTCGGTTGGTAGATCCCGATTAAATTTTCCCAGATTGTTGAGGATGCCAGCCTCAAATAGCGTGGCCACCATGGTGATCAGACCGGATCCGCAAATGCCTTTGGGACGAACGTTGCCGATGGTGATGATCATCGGTTCATATGTCATCGGATCAATGGAAAAATCTTCAATGGCCCCTTTTTCAGCGCGCATGCCATATTTGAGGCCGCCGCCTTCAAAGGCCGGACCGGCCGAACAGGCGGCACAGGCCAGCCAGTCCTGGTTGCCGATCACAATTTCGGCATTGGTCCCCACGTCCATATAGAGGGTTAGTTTGTCAGTTCGATAAATGCCAGATCCCATCACACCGGCCACAATATCGCCGCCCACATAGCTGGAAACCGCCGGGTAAATCAGAGCCGATACATGATCACCAACGGCCATTCCCAGATCCTTGGCCCGGGTGGGCGGATACAGCGTTGCCGCCGGCACATACGGTGAACGTCGAATATATCGCGGGTTAATTCTAAGCATCAGCTGGGTCATGGTGGTGTTGCCGGCCAGGGTAATCGTGGATAGATCCTCATGATCGATGCCGGATTTTTTGATAATTTTGCCCAATATTTTATTGATCGTATTCATCACCACTTCATGCAAGCGCTGCAAACCACCGGGCTTTTCGGCATATACGATCCGGGTAATGACATCTTCACCGTAACTGATCTGGCCGTTGAACTCGCCGTGCTCGGCCAGTACAGCACCGCTGATCAAATCAATAACCTGACCGTAAATGGTGGTCGTCCCGATATCCATCGCAATCGCATAGCTGCGACGGGACGTATCGCCGGGTTCAACATTGATCAACCGGGTTTTGCCGATATCGCGAACCGGGCGCACGAGGGTGGCCGTTACTTCAAATTCCTTTTGCCGGAGGATATCCGGAATTTTACGAATAACCGAAAGTGCCACATCCAGACGATGTTCATCATGTTGTGCCTTCAGGTAACTGATCAGACGCGTGATATCCGACAGGTTGTCCTGCAAGGTCGGTTCCGGCAGCTGTAAAAACTTTTTTTCCACCGGCGCCACAAACAGGCCCTTTTCCTTCAGCTCATCAAAATTCATTTCCTTGATGTGGGCGGTTTTACGGGGCGCCATCTGGCTGCGCAGCGCACTGGCATCCATGGCGGACTCAACCGGTATGCGCACGGTCAGGTCGCTTTTCACCCGGGTCTGACAGGCCAATCGGAAGCCTTTGTCCTGATCTTGCGCACTGATTTTTTCACTGATGCCGCCATCCACTTTTCCTTTTTCGATCCGGACGCGGCACTTGCCGCAGACACCTTCTCCGCCGCAGGAGGCGTTAACATGCACACCGGCCTCCATGGCAGCATGGATAACGGTTTCGCCGTCGGGCACGGCAATCTTTGTTTCATGCGGCAAAAAGGTGATCTTATGGGTTGCCATGGCAACTCCTTTTGTTTCAGGTGTCAGTTAGTTTGCTGATGTTAAATACGTTCAATTGGTTTGATTGGTTTAATTTGTTTTATTGGTTCGGTTTGGGTCAACCAATTCAACCAATGAAACAAATATAACGAATCGAACAAAAGCTTGAACCGTTGAACCCTGAACCTTAAAACGTTGGTTATATTGGTTGATCAAACTTACAACTGAGCTTCAGCATCTCACCGTCAAAAAAACTGTCAACTTTATAGGGCAGCGATTTAAACAGCTTAATCATGCCTCTATTCTGCGTTGATGTAAACGCAAACAAACCGGCGATACCGTTATCACGGGCCGCTGAGGCCAATTTGGCCATCAGCATTATGCCCAGACCCCTTTTCTGATAGGCCTTGCTGATGGAAAAGGCAACCTCAGCCTCATTGCTGGCGGGATCAAGCAGGCATTCACCGATGCCGACCACCTGGCCGAAGCCAAACTCCCCCACTACCGCCAGGACCGTCAAATCATTGATATAATCGATCAAGGACACCCCTTTGACATCATCGTGAACAAAACTGTTTTTTTCATGAAAAAAACGGGCAACAACGTCATCTTTGTCCAGGTTGTAAAAATGCTCCTGGATGCGGCGTTCATCCACCGGCTTGGCAGGCCTGATGGTAACGGCCGCGTCGCCGATGTTAACCGTTTCCTCCAGATGAATGGGGTAAACGCCGTGGATGGATTCATTTAGCGTTCGTTCGGCACTCAATAGCCCCAATTTTTTGGCTGCATGAAACAATTCATCACGAAACTCCGGATGCGCAATGCTGATCATGGCCATAGCTCTTTCCTGCAGGCTTTTGCCAAATAAATTCACCACGCCGTATTCAGTGACCACATGCTGCACATCGCCTCTGGGGACCACCACGGCCACATCATCCAGCTGGGGCACAATACGACTCTTCTGTCCCTTGAACGCGGTGGCCGGCAGCATCATAATGGACTTGCCGCCCGGCGACTGAACCGCACCGCGTAAAAAATCGAGCATACCGGTGATGCCTGAGAAATGATTATACGGCAGCGCATCAGCTGCCACCTGGCCGGTCAAATCAATGCTCATGGCAACGTTCATGGACACCATTTTGTTGTGGCGCGCAATCACCATCGGATCATTGACATAATCGGAAGGATAAAATTCAATGGCCGGGTTGTCATTTAAAAATTCATACAGGTCCTCGGTGCCGAGGGCGCCAGAGGCCACTATTTTGCCTTCATTAAAACCCTTTTTGCGATTGGTAATGACCCCCCGCGAAAACAGATGCATGATATCATTGGTCATATACTGCGTATGGATGCCCAGGTCATTTTTATCCGCCAGTGCCAGCAGGGTGGCCTGGTGGGTCGACCCCAGTCCGATTTCCATCGTGGAACCATCTTCGATCAGGCGTGCAATCAAGCGCCCGATATCATTAGCTGCTTTGAGTTCCGGCGCTTCCCCGATGGTCAACAGCGGTTCGTCATGTTCCACAAACACATCGACTTCATTGACGTGCAAAAAACTGCGCCCCAGCACCCGGGGCATGTGCTTATTGACCTGGGCAATGACCAGATCGGCGGACAGCGCCGCTGCCAGGGTTATGTCCACCGAGACACCCAGGCTCATCCAGCCAAAATCGTCCGGTGGCGACACTTGGATCAGCGCAACGTGAATCGGCAGCAGCCGGCTTTTAAATAATCGCGGCACCGCTGAAAGGTTAATCGGTGTGATAAAGCGTTTATTGCGCGCAATGGCCTTGGGCTTGGCCGAGCCCAGGTAGAATGAGCGGATATTGAGACTTTGATCGCGGGTTTTATCGGCAATCAGCGTCAGCGGAGTGGTCTCCAGGGTCATCAGTCGGTTGATTTCAATATCTCTGAAATAATTGGATGCTTCGGAAAGTTCGCGCACCAGATGTTGGGGCTCTCCACAGGATGAACCGATAAATACGCGCTGAGCCGGTTTGATCAGGGCAATCGCTTTTTCAGCCGTTCGTTTGTTCTCAACATATTTGTCAGCCCAATAGCTCGATGGCGACATCGTCATCTCCTGATGCTTACGAATAATGGTAATTAAACCACGAAGGCACAAAGTTCATGAAGAACGCTGAACTTATATTTTAATGCTTTTCTTTGTGCGCTTTGTGGCTTTGTGGTTATATTAGCATTGGATACAGGCCCGTTGGGCTTTGCTTAGGCTTTGGCAGAACGAACCTGAGCGTCTGCCGTAATCTTCCCCTCGCACACATAGTTCGGTTACTCCAGGCAGTTACTGGCTGCTTGCCGCTGGCTACTTGCCATTGGCTGTTTGTCGCTGGCGGCGGGCACACAGATCAATCGACATTCAGATTATTCGATTAATCAAAGGCCAGAGGCCAGAGGCGAGAAGCCAGGAGCATAAAATTTTGATACTTGAAACACGCAACTCGCAACCCGTAACACACAACCGGGGGTATTTAAGATTCGCCCTCAACATTTTCATCCTCATCGATGCTGACCGGCTCCATTAATTTGGCCGAGTCCGATTGGGGCAGCTCCTGTACCTTGTCAAGCTTGCGCGTAATCACCCGGGTGCGCACTTCGGCCTGATCAATGGTATTGCTGGCTTCTTGCAATTTCTTTTTGGTTTTGGCCAAGACTTCACCAAATTTACCAAATTGGGTTTTGACAGCCCCCAGCAATTCCCAGACCTCACTGGATCGCTTCTCGATTGCCAGGGTACGAAATCCCATCTGCAGGCTGTTTAAAAGTGCAGCCAGGGTTGTCGGCCCGGTGACCACTATGCGATACTCTCTTTGCAGGCTGTCGCACAGACCTGGACGCCTTAACACTTCAGCATACAGTCCTTCAACCGGCAAAAACATGATCCCAAAATCAGTGGTCTGTGGTGGATCGATGTATTTTTCATGGATCGCCTTGGCTTCGGCTTTCACGCGGGTTTCTAAATTCTTGATGGATTTTTCGGCCAGGTTTTTATCGGCCGCCTCCTGGGCATCCAGCAAGCGTTGATAATCCTCCTGGGGAAATTTGGAGTCAATGGGCAACCAGACGACTTTTTCCGGATGTGAATCCGGACCCGGCAGTTTAATCGCAAATTCAACGCGCTCGCTGCTGGCTTTTTTGGTGGCCACATTGACGGCATATTGCTCGGGTGTCAGGATCTGCTCTAAAATGTGGCTCAGCCGGATCTCGCCCCAGGTTCCTCTGGTTTTGACATTGGTCAGCACTTTTTTCAGATCGCCTACGCCGATAGCCAGGCTTCTCATCTCACCCAGCCCTTTATAGACCTGCTCCAGACGCTCGCTGACCTGCTTAAACGAATCCGCCAGCCGTCGTTCCAACGTCGATTGTAATTTTTCGTCGACCACCGCCCGCATCTGCTCAAGCTTGCGGCTGTTGTCTTCCTGCAGGGTTCGCAGCTGGGTCTCAACCGCCTGGCGCATGGCTTCAAATTTTTTTTCATTCAGCTGTGTCATCTCCAGCAGCTGCCTGGAAAAACTATCCAGCTGATCCTTTTGCATACCGGCAACTTCGCGCATCTGTCTGAGCTGGGAGTCACTGGCAAATTTCAATGTGCTGCTGATTTCCTCCCGGGCCAGCCGGGCGCTGCCCGCCGATTCCTGGCGATTGGCGGTAAACTCGTCCCTGACCATCCGTTCGCTATGTTCTTGCTGCTTTTCGAGGCTCGCAAAAAAATCCGCTGCCCGGATCTCGCGGCGCCGAA
This sequence comes from Deltaproteobacteria bacterium, assembly GCA_024639185.1. GTDB lineage: Bacteria > Desulfobacterota > Desulfobacteria > Desulfobacterales > JAHEIW01 > JAHEIW01. The sequence goes on from JAHEIW010000113.1 coordinate 5,538, forward strand.
CCAAAATGATCAGCAGGATGAGGGCCGCAATTAAAATAATACCGACCAGAATCAGCAATAAATGGGTTAAACCTATTTCAGCAATGATGGCATTTACTGAAGGCATCTGTAACAAGGCCTTTGGGTGTTTCATCTGACTTCAACAATAGCGGCGCTGCCGTAAGGCAGGTAACATTTTGCACATCGTAAAGCAAAATGCTATCGCTAGCGTGCAACCCGCTGTAATTCAACTTAACCTATTGAATTTCAGATGGTTATTAAAACAAAGCGGTTTATTTGGGTTCTGGCGATTATAAAGAAAACGAGATTGAGCGTCAAGCGCTCCGACTGCAATTCGATCATACCTTAATGAAGCGGATTTACAAGATCATAATATTCACCTTTGTGCCGGCAGCAGTTCTGCTCGCCGGTATTTTCCTTTATTTGCAACAGCTGAAGCCACAATATTCAGGCGAGCGGATGCTTGAAGGTCTTGACCAGCAGGTGGATGTCTATTTTGATCCCTGGACCATACCGCATATTTACGCCCGCAATGCCACGGAAGCAATCCTGGAGGGCGCTATTCTGGGTCGTAAGATATGATAAAAAAGGTTTCAGGTGCCAATCCTCTTGCTACTGGCTGCTCGCTTCTTGCCTCTGGCTTTTCGCGATCTGAATCGTCTGAATATCAACGTATCGCTTTAACCATCCGCCAGCTGCAAGTAGCCAGTAGCTAATGACAAGCGGCCAAAGCGCTGACAACTGACGAATAATTAAGAGGAAGGTGAGGCTGACTGCCTGGCCTGATACTGACGATACAGACCGCGAAACTGATGATAGGTCAGGCCTAAGATCCGGGCGGCTTTTTTCTGATTGTATTTTGCTTTTTGCAGGGCGGATTGCAGCATGCTGACTTTCAGATGCCAGACGGCATCCTTGAGGGAGCCCTGAGGCCATTCAGCGCCTTGCATAGCGCTAGACCGTTCATCCGCCAGAGGCTTTTCAACGGCGGGTAAATCTATTTTTTCAAATGGGGATTGAAAGGGGTGAAAGTCAATCTCACTGATGGTCGCCGTATCGGAACGGTAGACCGCGCGCTCAACTACATTTTTGAGTTCCCGGATATTGCCCGGCCAGCTGTGATTTTCCAATGCTTCCACAGCGTCATCACTAAACACAGGGATTTCGTCCCATCCGAGTTCCAGGGCCATCCGACCCGCAAAGTGGCTGGCAATTAACAGAATATCTTCTTTTCGATCCCTGAGGGGAGGCAAAAATAACACTTCAAAAGACAGCCGATCCAGCAGGTCCTGCTTGAAGCTGTTTTTGCGGGCCAGCTCATTTAAATCCGCATTGGTAGCGGCAATAATGCGGACATCCACTTCAACGCTCTGTGTGCTGCCAACCCGCTCAAAAACATTATATTCCACCACCCTTAAAATTTTTTCCTGGACTTCCAGCGGTATGCTGCCGATTTCATCCAAAAACAACGTCCCCCGATCGGCAGCTTCAAAACGCCCTACCCGTCTTTGCATCGCACCGGTAAATGCGCCTTTTTCATAGCCAAACAGCTCGGATTCTATGAGCGACGGCGACAGGGCGGCGCAGTTCAAGGCCACCATCGGTGCCGGCCATCGATCGGACAGATAATGCAGACGTGAGGCCGCCAGTTCCTTGCCTGTACCGCGCTCTCCGATCAGCAGAACCGGTCGATTGACCGGAGCCACCCGTGACAGCCGTTCCTGAAACGCCAAAAAGGGCTCTGACTGACCCAGGGCCTCGGTGACGGCTGTGGCCGATCGGGAATCCATACTTTTCTGATCAATGCTGGTCATTAAATTAGTTTTTTATGCTAATTATTGGTATTTTAAGCTAATTATAGGTATTTATTACCCATATGTCAAGTAGGGCTGTATTTATTAATTGACAATATTTTTGATCGGTTATGGCCAATTACGGCTCTGGCACGCTTTCTGCTCTAATAAGCGTTATCCGTTATTTGTTATAGGTTATTCGTTTGAATGGATGAATTCTGTCTGAATGGTCAAAAATTGTTGAAAGATAATGTTGGTGACCATCAGTTTCTAATAACGAATAGCAGATAACAATTGAGACTGAATCGAGCGTTTACCGCGAAATTCAGGCGGCAATTTGCAGACAGGAGGGTCACCATGGGAATTTTTACACGCTTTCGTGATATCATCAGCTCTAATATCAATGCGATCCTGGACAAAGCCGAAGACCCGGAAAAACTCATCAAGCTGATGATCAGAGAAATGGAAGATACGCTCGTTGAGATCAAAGCAGCTTGTGCCGGTGCCATGGCCAGCAGCAAAAAAGTACAACGCCAGCTGGCCACGCTGCAGGACCGAATCCAATACTGGGAAGAAAAGGCTCAGTTGGCCGTCAGCAAAGGCAGAGATAATCTGGCGCGTGAAGCCTTGGTTGAAAAGCGTCGTTTCACCCGCCGCATCGATGGCCTCGAAAACGAGTTCACCGAACACAATCTTTTGGTGGAACAATATCAGGCGGACATTCGCCAGCTAGAAGACAAACTGAAATCAGCCCGCGACAAGCAACGCCTGCTCGTCCAGCGCCATATCCATGCCAGTCAAAAAATTCAGGCACAGGAAGAAATCAGACGGGTTGACAGTGCTGCGGCCATGATGAAATTCGATGAACTTGAAAATCGCATCGAACGCATGGAAGCCGAAGGCGATCTGGTCAATTTCGGTAAACAGACGGCTCTGGATGCAGAATTTGATGCTCTGGATGTGGATGAAGAAATCGAGAATGAATTGCAAGCGCTCAAAACGCCGCCTTCGATCGCTAACCCGGATAAAGAAAAAGCGTCCAAATAATCCCCGGCGGATTAAACGGTTTTGCGAGATTTCTATTGATCGATTCACTCAGAACCATTTATAATCTTCTACAGGATTTGCGGCACAGATCTGGAATTAATTGAATATCTGCATAAGACCAACACAAACTAAACAAGGTAAAGGCAAAGATGAAAGAAGTATTGATCGTAGCCATTGTATTCGGAAGCATTCTGCTGGCGTTAGCCATCATCCCGGGCACAATTTTATTGGCGATAAAATTCTTTCGCGGTGGTCTGTCTGCTGAAGATCAAGCCGAAGAGGCCAAAATGATTCAGGAAATATACAAAGGATTGGCCCGCATGGAAAATCGCGTTGAATCGCTGGAAGCCATACTGCTGGATCACGAAGGCTCAAAGCGGGCAGCACAGAAAGGAAGCTAAACCATGACACATCATACCCGCATAGACCGCATCGGTATTTACCGCTCACGCAGCGGAATGATTCTGGGCGTGTGTAAAGGGTTGGCGTCACATTTTGATTTTTCAGTCTTCTGGACCCGGGTGATCGCCATCATCGTGTTGATTGTCGCCGGTTTTCTGCCGGCCATCGGGCTATATTTGCTGGCCGCCCTGCTGATGAAACCCGAGCCGGTTATTCCCATTAAAAATTCAGCGGAAAAAGAATTTTACGACAGCTATACCTCCTCCCGCCATGGTGCGGTTCAACGGATGAAAAGGCGTTATGAAAACCTGCAACGCCGCATCCAACGCATAGAGCATATTGTGACTTCAGCTGAATATGATTGGGACAATCGCCTCAAAAACGGCTAATCGAACGAATAAGAGCAAAGAATTAATCGCGAAAGCACGAAAAAGCAAAACCACGAAATTTAAAAAATTATCTTTCGTGATTTCGTGATTTTTTATGTTTTTTTCAATAGCTCGGAAATCAGAAATCAAGAGGGCCGGTAATTCCTGCGATTTCGCATTCATAAAATCTTCTGCGCTATGTCGTCCGGGGGTCGTTTTCTGTGCACACTTAATGAATGCTTAAAGTCAAGGCTGAATATTACGCTTTTTTTACGGTAAACAGTCATCATTAAGCGCGCATCGAAAAGTACGGTTTTTAATTACCCGCACCCGGATGCCTGACGGGGCGCCTTTTGAAATTGAACCCACTTGAAACCAGGAGAGAAAAATGCATAGGGGAACAAGGACGAAATGGATGATATTGCTGGGATTGCTCCTGATCGGATGTGCTGCAGGCCCGGTCCCTGACCGCGGCCCGTCACTTGATGAAAGCCAGCCCTATCTGGAATTTAAGCTAACCTATAATTATGCGGTTTATAAAAAACCCTCATTTTTTTTACCGAAATCTCAGCCGACCTTTGCCATCTGGCTGCAAGAAAAAAACGCCGGCAGGATTCAAACGATTTATGTTACCGGAAAAGCGGCAGAAGACAAATGGATCCTTGCTGAAACACGACCTGAATCCATACCGGTCTGGTACGGCATGCGAAAAAAAGAGCAGGTTGCGCACGGTGCACAGATCGACGCGATCAGCGGAGCCACACCATCAGGCGATACGGTGGTCATACAGTGGCAGATTCCGGAGCGTTTACGCGCCCAAAAGGTCAGCATTTTTATAGAAGCCAACAGCTCATATGATTACAATACCTATTATTCTGACCAAAAAGACGCTGCCGGGTACAGCGGCGCAAACGGCCAGCCATCGCTGGTCTGGAAAGCAGAGCTGGATCTTTCAAAAGACGTTGACAGAGAAATCGAGCCCGAAATTATCGGCCACGGCCACCTCTGGGGAAAAGACCATAAAATGTATTCGGACATTTCCCGCGTGACCACCGCCCGGGATACCTTTTCTTATATGGAGATCAGATATTTTAACGCAAATTAGGTTTTATTGCGGATTGCAGATCGCGGATTGTGGATTGATATTGCGCAATAACTTCAGAGCAAGCAACAAGACCGGAGCTTGACGTCGAAAAATTGTAGATTCGAAAATGTAGAGGCGCACCATGAACAAAGGAAGATGAAAAGCATACCGGCCAAGCTAAACCATGCCGGTATGAACGGTGTCGCTAAATTGTCGGGCAGCCGGCCCCGGCCAACTGGCCGGGGCCGGTTATGGATTAGATTTGATCCAGCACTGAAGACGGTATGTCAAACGTCTCCATGACGGAATAATTATTGGCGCTGGAAATGGAATCAGACAAGACGGTCTGAATTTGATCCAAAAGCTCGCATTTTTCCATGCAGCCGGGAAAGTTTTCTCTTGTCGGACATGCTTTGCAAGGGCTTTTGACAAGATGACCAATGTTGAAATCAAAATTGTGATTGTCTGCAGCTTTGTCTAACATTTTTAACACCTTATCATTTGAGGTTGTTGTTGCTGGCCGATTTCATGCACATCTTGCAATCCTAATATCGGTCAATGGGCGTTGAAACATTAGGATTATCTGTGACAAATGAACTACATACCTATACAACTATCATGCCAACCTCGTTAATTTTTATAAGTGACATATTTTCAGGTAGTTATAAACTGAAGCCGTTTTCTGTCCGCCCAAATGTGACAAATGTTGTCAAAAAAAGGGTCAAAAAATTGTCAGTTGGGTAATATTTTTCCAGTGAGTTGTGGTGGGTGGGTCTACCCTGCGGGTAAAAAACGTTGAATCAACTAGAATCCATCTCAAAAATAGTAGATCACGCTCAAGGGCGCGACGTAAACCGATTCGAAAGTGGAGCATACACGCTAGTATTCGAGCATTTCGAATCGGTTTACAACAAAGCCATTGGGCGTTAGATGCATTTTTGAGATGGGTTCTAGATTCTGTTATTGCTTTTTTCAGTAATCTTGTTACAAAATTATACCGCTTGTCATAATAATGTTCCGGAAAAAGGATGGCGGCATAAGTGTTGTAACAAAATAACGTCCCGCAATCGGAACGTTTTTTTGACAACCACTATAAAACTGCTGATCTTGGGCGCTGATGTCAGGGTATTGATTCAGCAGGGAGGTTTTAGATGCCTGCAGGTGCAGAAAACCGTTTTTCGGAAAGATATTGGCTGACG
>JAHEIW010000323.1 GCA_024639185.1 Deltaproteobacteria bacterium
AAATAATTGATGTGTGATTACGATAAGGCGGACGATATCGCAAAAACCGATTGTCGTACGGGGACTTAGATGCTGCCGGGCTGTGGGATCAGCGCACCAGCCGATAGATGCCTTTGCCGATCCAGAATAACCCCAGGCCGTCAAAGAAAAAATCTAACACACCGGGATTACCCAGAAAAATTGAGCCGCCGAATAAAAAGCCGATACCGATCAAAACCACTCCGGCAATGATATCACCCACTCCGGAACCGCTCTTTGTTTTAGTTTGTGTCTCGGTCGCCGGTTCGTTAGCGCCCTGAACCTCGCCGCCCACCATGTGAACGCCGGATTGCGGTTGAATCGGCGGCGGGGGAGTTGGTGCGGCCGCTTGCTGATCAACATTTTGGATAATCTCTTTAACGTCACAGACGGCGCCTGCGCGTTGCAGCGCCGTTTGATATTTCATGGCCTCGTCATAGTCAACATTGCGCTTTAAAACCACCCGAGGCGCTTCAAAGAGTTGATCGATTTTTTCGGGGTTGGCTTTAAACAAAGTGGCCAGATTTTTTTTGACGTCCTCAACTTTGTGGCCCCCCGAGATGACGCCTCCAAAAACGACGTTAAATTGTTTCATGGTCAGGTACCCTTCCAGCAGCAAATCAAAAATAAAGAACTGCATCCGTAGCGAAAGCTGCTAGATTAGTTTTCGACCCTTTGGAGAAATACTTTAGTAAGTTTTAGGGGAAGGCCCTGGAAAGAAACACGACATGATTCGCTTTTTCTGCGTTCAGCTACCAGGCGATGGGTTCAGGCAAGTATTAAGTTTTGCGGGTTAATGCCGATATAAGATTCAGGCGAATGCCAAAATCTTATATCGAAGGAATGCATGATGGAAACGATCGAAATAAAAGCTCACACATCATGGGAGCGGCAAGTCATCGAATATTTCGAGGATCTTGAGATTATATGCAACGATTATAACCGCACGATTTTGCGTTATCTGGGCAAATTAAACCGCCTGCTGCATGAAGACCGTATTGACCAGTCCGAATATGATACCCTCAATCGATGCCTGCTGAAAGCTTCGGATGCGCTCAATCAGCTGCCCCGCACCATCAAAGATATAAAGTAGGTTTCAGGTGTCGGGTGTCAGGGAACATACAACTGAAATCAATATACAACGAAAACATGCGACCGTTATTGCTATTGAGTAGCAAAGACACGACATTGATCACCGAAGGCCTGACACCTGACGCCTATTTAAATTCCCTTACGGATCGGATAGACGGGTTCGCCTTTGCGGGGTTTTAAATGCACCACTAGAATACCGGCCACGATTAACGCCAGGGCCGTCAGGATTTTGACCGTAATCGGCTCTCCCAGAACCAGCCCCCCCAACGCCACACCCGAGATCGGCATAATAAAAATAAATGAGTGCAAAGCCACCGCCCCGTATTTTTGAAGCAGGGTGTTCCAGGCCACAAATCCAAAAGCTGCGGTGACAAGGCTCTGGTATAATAGCGCGCCGATGATTTTTGAATCCAGTTGTGTCACCATCGGTGCATCCCACAGAAGCGCTTCCAAAAAAAAGATGGGAACCGAAAAAACCATAGAATAAAGCGTGATCTGAAAAGGGCTGAAGCCGGCGATGATCCGTTTCAGGTAAATCACGTTGCAGGCCCAGATAAAGGTGGCTAATAAAATAATCAATTCCGCAACTCTGAAGCCGGCAGTGACGCCTTTCGTTTCGGCAAACATAAAAGCCACCCCGCTGAAGCCCAATAGAATCCCCAGAAATTTTCGCCCGGTAATGCGATCGCCGGGTATAAAAATATGGGCTAAAAACAGCACCCAGAAAGGAACCAGATTGGCGATTAACGTACCGCGCGAAGCGTTGGATTTGCTGAGCCCGAAATAAAACATGGATAGCTGAATCGCAAAGAGGGCTGCCAGTATCAGGACCTGGTAAAGCTGACCTTTTTTGAGCCCGATGGTTTGTCCGGTTAATCGGGCCCATAAGAAAATAGCCAGGGCGGCAATGCTGAATCGAATTGCGGCCGTGGTAAAAACCCCCAAACCGGCAAACGCCAGCTTGATGGCCACTGCATTTGAACCGAAAATGACACATAAAAATACCGACAAAATGCCGGCAAGAAATGAAAAATCCGGGTTATCGAAATTCTGTTTTTGCATTGAGTTTGCTTCGTAAAAAGATCAGCCTGAACATCAACTTGAATATTGAGCGCTGAGTTTATATCAGAAATAGCAAAATGGCAACGGAAGAAAAATTGGGTAATGCAGTGGAAGAAATTTAATTGCGAAATAAAAATTGATATGTCAGAATTAGAAATCTTTGACTACCCGGACAGCAGTAATTTCGTTTTTCAAAAATAGCGCTGTAGTAAATTAAGCCAAAGTGGACAAATGACATGACCGTGTCCTTTAATCACAGTTTAGCGCCCGCCATAAAATTCGGGGCCGGGCTGGCAACCAGACTTGCGAAAGAACTGGTACCCATCTGTACGGACAGGCAAGTGCTGATCATCAGCGACCCGGGAGTTATCGCCGCAGATCTCGTGGACCCCGTCATGGCCTCTTTGAAAAAGCACGGGTTCAGCGTGGATCTTTTCAACGATATAAAAGGGGAGCCGTCTGCAGCGTCCGCTGACAGGGCCGCTGAGATGATCCGAACCGGTAAGCCTTCGGCCGTGATTGGCCTGGGCGGTGGTTCTGCCCTGGATGTCGCCAAACTGGCAACTGTCGTGTCAGCCAGCAATCACAGCGTGGAAACCTATGCACTCATGCAGCATCCCCTGCCGCTTAGAACGGCAAAGCTCATCATGCTGCCCACCACGGCCGGCACCGGCGCTGAAGTCACCCGTACAGCCGTATTCACCGACTCGCATAATCACAAGGTCTGGGCGTGGGGAGACGCGCTTGCTGCAGACCTGGCAATTCTGGATCCGGAATTAACATTAACGTTGCCGAAAACGCTGACGGCAGCAACCGGCCTGGATGCCATGGTGCATGCCATTGAGGCCTGCACGGCTAAACGCAGTCATCCGTTTGCGCAAGCCGC
>JAHEIW010000324.1 GCA_024639185.1 Deltaproteobacteria bacterium
CAGCCAGGACTTAGCTTGCCTTGGTGAGCATTTCTGATGATTTAATTGAAATAATTGATATGAACTGGTTTCAGAATTATTAGATCTTGTTCGATGGCAAGGCCACGAGGAGGAGAGGGAGCGCAGCGTACAGATAGTACGTAAGCGATCCTTGACGACGAGTAACACAGCCATCGGGCAAGAGATGAGGATTATGAAACCAGTTCCAGGAGGGAAAGGTATGGCTTTAGACTTGAGTGCCATCGGTAAACAGATCGGGCCTTATACCAAAGATTACACCTGGAAAGACACTGTGCTATACGCCCTCGGCGTGGGCGCCGGGTTCTCAGATCTGGACTACTGTTATGAAAAGGATTTAAAGGTCATTCCCAGCTTTGCGATTACCACCGCATATGATCTGATGCCCGAGCTGGCCACCGCCAGCAATATTAACCTGGCCGGAATTCTACACGGCGAGCATGAGATCATTTTCCACAATCCCATTCCCCCGGAAGGCATCCTGTCCACCGCCGGCGCAATTACGCATTATTATGATAAGGGCAAGGATAAAGGCGCCCTGATCATTGCCGAATTTGAAACCCATCATTCCAACGGCGACAAGCTGTTTACCAGCATTGCTACGGTATTTGCGCGTTTGGACGGCGGTTTCGGTGGCGAGGACGCGCCCAAAAAACAGATCCCTTTTCCAGAGCGCGAACCGGATATGGTGGTGGACGCTGAACCTTCTGAGGATCAGCCGCTGATATTCAGGCTGTCGGGTGATATTTTTCAGCTGCATGTGGATCGTGAATTTGCCAAAATGGCCGGTTTTGAGCAACCGATTATGCACGGCCTATGCACCCACGGGTATGCCTGCAGGGCGCTGATCGAAAAGCTGGTGCCCGGTGAGCCCCAAAAGGTCAGGCGGCTGGATTGTCGTTTTAAACGCCCCCTTTATCCCGGCGTGCCGATTAAAACGCTCATCTGGCAAATCGATGACGGCCAGGCGCTGTGGCGGGTAGTCAACGCCGAGTCCGGTGAGGTGGTTATCGATAATGGTGTGTTTGAATACGGCGATCCGGTTAAAGAGGAAATTCGATTTGATGGCCGCGTGGCCATTGTCACCGGGGCCGGCGCCGGGCTCGGCCGGGTTTATGCCCTGGAGCTGGCCAAGCGCGGCGCCAGGGTCGTGGTCAACGATCTGGGTGGCGCCCGCGATGGTTCGGGTCAGGGCTCCAAGAATCCGGCCGATCAGGTGGTGGCTGAGATTCAGGCCCTGGGCGGCGAAGCAGTGGCCAACTATGACAGTGTCGCCAGCGTTGAGGGCGGTGGACGTATCGTGAAGTCGGCCCTGGAGGCCTTTGGTACGGTGGACATTCTGATCAACAATGCCGGCATTTTAAGGGACAAGACCTTTTTAAAAATGGCGCCGCAAAACTGGCAGGCGGTCCTCGATGTGCATTTAAACGGCGCCTTTCACGTCTCGCGCCCGGCCTTCGGGGTGATGAAGCAAAAAGGATACGGGCGGATTTTGCTGACCACATCGGCGGCAGGGCTTTATGGCAATTTCGGTCAATCCAATTATACGGCCGCCAAGATGGGCCTGGTGGGTTTGATGAATACCTTAAAACTGGAAGGCGAAAAATACGATATCAAGGTCAACACCATCGCTCCGGTGGCGGCGTCGCGTTTAACGGCTGATATTTTGCCGCCGGATTTCATCGATAAGCTCAAACCGGAACTGGTGGCGCCCATGGCACTGTATCTGGTATCCGAGCAATGCCCGGTCAGTGGCAGAGTCTATAACGCCGGCATGGGCTATTTCAACCGGGCCGCCATTGCCACCGGTCCCGGCGCTCAGGTGCGCGATGGCGAAAATATATTCGCTCCCGAGCAGCTGCTGACCCAATGGGAACAGATCAGCGACCTGAAAGGCGCCAAAGCATACTGGAACGCCACCGAGCAGATTGGTGATGTTTTGCAGGCATTTGAAAAGCCGGAATAAGGTTCAAAGATTCAAAGGTTCAGGGTACATGGGCTTGTTGTAATTGTTTTATTCGTTTCATTGGTTGAATGGGTTGGTTTTAATCGAACCAATCGAGCCAATTAAACCAATTAAACCAATCAAACCAATTAAACAGACGTAACGAATGAAACCCGAACCCTGCGAGATGGCTGGCTGGCGATTTTTAATTGCAAACCAAGAAGGAGTGAAGAGATGATCGGTATCACTTCCTATGGTGCCTATATCCCGCGATTAAGATTGGAGCGCATGGCCATCTTTCAGGCCATGGGCTGGTTTGCCCCCGCGTTGATGATGGTGGCCCAGGGCGAGCGCTCCATGTGCAACTGGGATGAGGATGCCATTACGATGGCGGTGGCGGCCGCCCGCGATTGTCTGCGCGGCCGGGATAAACAAAAACTGGATGGCCTGTATCTGGCCTCGACAACGCTACCGTTTGCCGATCGGCAAAATGCCGGCATCGTATCTGCAGCCCTTAATCTCAAAAATACGTTAATCGCCGCGGATTTTGCTGCCTCTCAGAAGGCCTCGACAACGGCCCTGATTACTGCCCTGGAATCCATTTTCAGCGGCCAGCGCCATCATCTGATGGTAGCGGCTTCTGACCGCCGCGAAACCCGGGCTGCCGATTTTTATGAAATGTGGTTCGGTGACGGCGCGGCCGCGCTGATGGTCGGCGATAGCGATGTGATTGCGGAATACAAAGGATCCTATTCTGTCAGCCATGAATTTGTCGACCATTACCGGGGGGCGGATAAAAAGTATGATTACGTCTGGGAGGAACGCTGGGCGCGAGATGCCGGTTACGGCCGCATTATTCCCGAGGTGGTCAATGGCCTGCTGGAAAAACTGGGCCTGAACATCGCCGATGTGGATAAACTGGTCTATCCGTGTGTTTTTAAAAGAGACCATGGCAATATCGGTCGGCAACTGGGCGCCGCACCGGAGGCCCTGGTGGATAACATGCATGCGGTCTGCGGTGAAACCGGCACCGCCCATCCGTTTATCATGTTTATCTCGGCCCTGGAAAAAGCGCACCCCGGTGACCGG